>CAIYVS010000466.1 GCA_903929655.1 uncultured Bacteroidota bacterium
CCTGACGAAACCAGAATTGATAGAACTATGGCTGATGAAAAATGATTTTCAAGCTAAGGTTGGGCACCAATTCCATTTCTGGACAAGGCCTTTACCCCAATTTGATTTTGACGGGGTTGCTTATTGCAGGGTACTGGATATCGTGCCCTTTAAAAAACTTTCTTACTCATGGAAAGGAGGGCCGGGAAATGGGGTAATGACACTGGACTCCGTTGTTGAGTGGACCTTAGTGGCAAAAGAGAGTGGTACGGAACTGCAATTGGTGCATACAGGATTTAAGGAGTTGGAAAACTATATGATTTTCGCTGCGATGAATGAGGGCTGGCTGAAGAATATGCAGAAAATCGGCACACTTTTAAACACTGCGAAAAATGGCACAAGCTAGTCTTGACGCGTTCCAGGTGATCGCAGACCCCAGCAGGAGGCAGATGTTACAATTGCTGATGAAAGACAGGATGACGATCAATGGCCTTGCAGAAAACTTTGACATGAGCCGTCCTGCGGTTTCGAAACACATAAAAATATTGCAAAGCGCTGGCTTTATTTCTATAGAGGATATAGGCAGGGAGCGCTACTGTACTCTGAAACAAGACGGGTTCAACAAATTGCAGGAATGGATCAATTTCTTTGACAAATTCTGGATAAGCAAACTGAAAAATTTAGAAAATCTATTAAATCAAAAAACAAAACAATAAAACATGGAACAGCAAAATTATCATTGCAGCATTGCTGCAAACATTACGCAGGAACAGGCTTATGCAAATATTGCCAATGTAGGCGCATGGTGGACAAAGAGCTTTAAGGGTAAAGCTCTTAATACTGGTGACGCCTTCACGGTTCAGTTTGGAGAAACAAGGGTTGATTTTGAAATTACGGAAGCGGTACCGGGCAAAAAAATTAGCTGGAAGGTGACTGATTGCAATCTGCACTGGTTAAATGACAAGAAAGAATGGAAGGATACAGAAATAGTTTGGGGAATATCGGCAGGCAATGGAGGTACCAAAATAGATATGACACATGTTGGCTTGAAGCCGGGGATTGAATGTTATGAGGATTGCAGAAAGGGCTGGAACCAATATGTGAGTGATAGTTTGTTTAAGATGGTAACGAGTGGAGTTGGGAAGCCGGATTAGTTGAAAGCGAACTTATGCAAGCTGACGCTTGCATATTCAGGGACGAGCGAGACGCTTCGACCATCAGGGGATTTAGGAACAAGGCCGCTCTATGAGTGGCTTTGTTTTTTTGTGTTATCCATGGTACAAATCTTGAGTCATTTATCAGATGATTAAATAAATCAGCACAATAAATTATATATTAGCAAATAAATTCAAGGTCAAACTTTCTTTATAAAATACAAGATTGATGTTATTTATATAAATTCTAGCATTGGGCATATTTTTAACTGATGGATATACGCTTATTAATAGAAGAAAATTTCCATGTCGCTTTAACGTTAATTGGTAATAACCTTTATCATATAACAGAGGATAAAAGTGAAATTTGGTTTCATGATGAAAATTCTTACAATTTATTTTTCATTCATTTGAATGAATATATAAACACAGAATTTATATCACCTCTTGACAATAAATCCAAACTCTCTCTCTTTGACTTAACTCAGTGTTTTTCAAAAAAATTTGTTGACAACAATTATTTTAAAAAATTTGTTGACGCTGGTGATTCGTTTAAAGATTTTCTTTTCAAAAAAAGATTGTATGATAAATACATTTCTCCCTATGAAATAAAAATTGAAACCTCTTTTGCTGAATTGATTAATATCCAGGCAATCTATATCAAACATAGTTTTTATCATTTAAGCAACATGAAGAACAAATTAAAACGAATGTTTAAAATGAATGATATTGAAAACATTCCAGATGAAGATTATAATGAACATTTACACTATTTTAAAGAAGCTGTACTGGATGATAGATTAAGCTTCAATCAAACCAAGATTGTCGAAGAAGTTGGATGTTATTTTTTAGAATTGTACAATTTACTTCATTGTGATGAAAATATTAGAATCCGGGTGGCAATCAATGACTTTATTTTGAGAAATGGACGATTAGCAAAATGGAATATTAATCCTCCTGAAAATATGACTAAAGGCGAATTGCTTCATTGGGAAATAAAAGGACTTTCATGCTGGAGATTCGATCAAAGTAGATTGACGGATTTTATTCCTAAAACAGCAACATATCTTATTGAAAAATAAAAAACTACGACAGGCGTTGTATTATAAACATTAATGGTTCGAAAGCCTTCGCTAATGATGGAAGAAGTAAGGAAATGCAGTAGTAATCTTATTTAACAACCGGCCTTAGTTTGCAAAATGAATAAACCTTATTGAGGTCATTGTTCGTCCTTCGGCTATACTCAGGATGAAAGGCTATCTGTTGTCTGCTATCTGTTGTGCGAGATGTTCCGCAGGGCATCTCGTACTCAGAGATAGAAAGCCGTTTGTAAACGGATTGCGCAGTTCTTCAGCTTAATGAAAGTACGAAAGTTCCAATAATCCTTTACCACCACAAAAATCTCTTGCACTGCTGTAAACGTATTCCTCCTCTTTGTCAACAATACCTGCCCTTACAGGATTTTGATGAATGTAATTCAATTTTTGAACAAAGAAATCATAGGTTCTTATCTCTTCTGCATGGTTCTCCGGCTGCCAAAAAGTAATGGCTTCTTTTGGTTTTAGCAGCCATAACAACCAATGCTTACGGCTTTCTCTATTATTTTCAGCAATCGAATTTACTATTTGTGTAGATGTGTATTTCTTAAAATCCCGTAAGGTATCACTAAGGTTAAAGCCCTCCTTTGTAGATATAATAAGATGGATGTGGTTGCTCATTATTACCCAACTGTATATCTGCAGCCCCTTCTCTTTTTGACAATGAGAGAGGCTATTTATGATAATATCAGCATAGCTTCTCCTGGTAAAAACATCTATCCATTGCACCACAGTGCTTGTAATAAAATACATTCCTTGCTGGTCATATATTTTGTAGGTCGAACCCATAAGCTATGTTAGGGTTTTCAAGATAACATTTAGCTGCATAATTTCAAATACCGTTCGAAGAACGGGTTTTATCTCTGTATTCGGGATGCGCAAAAAGCTAACATCCCGAACAACGGGGAAGATTGCCTGAAGAAAAAAGCCTCAATTAAAAAATAAGCTATTAAGCAATCCATCTATATTTCAGGAGATACCTCAGCCGAAGAAAAAATCGGGTTCGGTATGAGGGCCTTGATTATATTTTTTGGCTCAACGTGATAGAACCCAGCCTAACCCCTCCCAGGAGGGGAAACGCGAGTAAAACCACCCCAGCTGTATTCGGCATTCGCCTCATCCAGCATCCCCTCCTTGAAAAAAGGAGGGGAGTTTATACGCGATATCTACTTTTATGCGATTGCGGAGGGTTTGGCGGCGATCTACTTTTGTAAAAAAATTCACCGGTTTATGAAAAAATTTTACATTAAGATCGCAATTGCAGTAGTGGCCCTTCATCTTTGCGCGGGTTTAGTTATCGGTCAGTCTACCAGTAGTGTTCCGGGCTCACGCCTTTTAGCGGAAGCCCATTTTTACGTCAGTGGTACGAGCCTGCTTGCTAATGATTCCAGCAGCTACTCATACCCCAATAGCAGCACCATGCTATGTAATGAGAAATTAAGTTACCTGCATAGTGCGGGATGGGTGCTTAGCACAAAGAGCGACTACACGTATAACAGCGCCGGGAATCTTACTTATATGCAGTTCCAAAACTGGAGTACAGCCAGCAGTTCTTATATAAACGGGGGGCTTAGTTTCTATACACTGAACAGCGCGGGTTATTGCATAAAAGACTCTAATGTGCTTTGGATACCGGCAAACAGCGCTTACAGGGATAATGTGCGCGATTTTTACACCTTAAACAGCGCAGGCCAGATCACAGACGAAATTTACCAATACTGGGATGCCGGCTCCAATGCCCTGCTGAATACTTACCATTATGTGAATACCTATAATGCCCAGGGTAATCCACTGGTTATGCTTACGCAGGATTGGGATGCCTCTATACATTGGATGGATTGGGCACGCACGACATATGCCTACGATGCAAGCGGCACCAAACTGCAAACAATAACAGGTGAAAATTCACCCAGCTTTGGCAATCCGCTGCGGTTGGTTTACCAGAATGTTTATACGCTTAACGCAGATGGAAGCATAGCCTCTTGCCTGAGCAATTTATGGCATAGTGCCACTTCTTCTTACGGGCCAAGCATCAGCAGTACTTACACTTATGACACTGCAGGGAATAATATATTATCTACCGACCAACAATGGAATGCGGCTACAAGCGCTTATAAACCTTATCAAGAGTATGTGAGGACTTTTAATACTCACCATCAAATGACATCCCAAACGCGCCTGATTTGGAACGGCAGCGTTTATGACAGTTCCAGCAGGGATAATTATTATTATGAAACTTACACTGCAGGCATTGGCAATACTTCTGCCGGGGATGCCAGGTTAAGCTTAGCGCCCATCCCTACCACAGGCGAGCTACACATAGCCTTGCAATGGACAGAAGCACAGGCATTTACTGCCATCATCACAGACATGAACGGAAGATTATGCCATACTTTCTCAGCAGCCGCCTCTAAAGAATACACCGGTAATATAAGCCTTGTAAATTTGCCGGCGGGTAATTATGTATTGACAATAAAGGGCGAACAGGGTGGCAATATTTCGCGAATGATAGTGGTACAGCACTAATAATGAACCGCCATCATTAATGCGAAAAGACATCCCCCCTTTTGTCCCCCCTTCGCTACCGCACAATGGCTACACTACAAGGGAGAATACGGCATCAAGATGATTTAGCTTCATCTCTAAATTAACAATTTTGATGGCTTATTATTATAAGATTATATTCTATTAACAGAGCATCATAAAAAAGCCTTCCCGCAATTGCGGGGAGGCTTTTTTGCTACACTTAATATTCTATTTTTTGATCGGGATCTGAATCACTTCGCCATAGCCGTCTTAAACTCTGACGTGAAGTGGAATTCTATTTTGGGATTGTTTTGCCTTTCGGTGTTGAGGAACCACTCGCTTTGTGCGAGGTAAACGAGGTTACCGTCTTTGTCTTCCATTACATTACTTTGCTTGAAGCGCACAAAATCGTCGATTGCTTTTTTGTCGCCGGTTATCCAGCAGGCTTTGTAGAATGCGAGTGGCACAAATGAGCAGGATGCGCCGTACTCCTGCAACAGGCGGTATTGTATTACTTCGAACTGAAGCTCACCTACACAACCTATTATTTTGCGATTACCTCCATGCTGGGTAAACAACTGTGCCACACCTTCGTCGGTGAGCTGGCGTATGCCTTTTTCCAGTTGCTTGGTCTTCATAGGGTCTTTGTTCACCAGTTCTTTAAATAATTCCGGCGAGAAGGTAGGTATGCCTGTAAACTGTAATTGTTCGCCCTCGGTAAGGGTATCGCCTATCTTAAAATTACCTGTATCAAAGAGACCAATCACATCTCCGGGAAATGCCTCTTCTATCACGTCTTTTTCACGGGCCATAAAGGAGTAGGGATTGCTGAAGCGCACATCTTTATCAAGGCGGGTATGGTGATAAAATGTGTTGCGGGCGAATTTGCCGGAGCATACTCTTAAAAATGCGATACGGTCGCGGTGGCGGGGATCGAGGTTGGCGTGTATCTTAAATATAAAGCCTGTAAATTTTTCTTCGGTCGGTGCCACTACACGTTTGTCGGTTTCGCGCGACTTGGGTATGGGCGCTATGCGGATAAATGTATCGAGCAATTCTTTTACACCAAAATTATTTACTGCAGAACCAAAGAATACGGGGGCTACTTTTGCCGCCAGGTAATCTTCAGTATCCAATGCCCCATAAACGCCTTCCAGCAGTTCCACATCCTCGCGCAATTGATTGGCATCGCGTTCGCCTACTATTTCATCCAGCAGTTTATCGCTGAGATCGTTTATGGGTACGGTGTTCTCTGCTGTGGCCTTCTGGCTGGGAGTGAATAATAAGAGGTTCTTATCATAGAGGTTGTAAACGCCTTTAAATTCCTTACCCATATTAATAGGCCAGGAAAGCGGATGCAGGGATATTTTTAATTCTTTTTCAATTTCGTCCACAAGGTCGAACGGGAATTTACCATCTCTGTCCAGTTTGTTTACAAATACGATGACGGGGGTATCCCTCATGCGACATACCTCCATCAGTTTGCGGGTCTGCTCTTCTACCCCGTTCACACTGTCTATCACCAGGATAACGCTATCTACGGCGGTAAGTGTGCGATAGGTATCTTCTGCAAAGTCTTTGTGACCGGGCGTATCAAGAAGGTTAATGAGGGTGTCTTTATATTCAAAACTCATCACAGAGGTAGCAACAGATATACCTCTCTGGCGCTCGATCTCCATGAAATCGCTGGTGGCGTGTTTCTTTATTTTATTGCTTTTTACAGCGCCTGCAACCTGTATGGCGCCACCGAAAAGCAGTAATTTTTCCGTAAGGGTTGTTTTACCTGCATCCGGGTGCGATATAATGGCAAAGGTTCTGCGTCGGCTTATTTCTTTTTCGTACATATACCCCAAACCCCTAAAGGGGCTTTATCAGCGATTTAATTAAATAAAATACCGGAAATATAAAAATAAATTTACTATATATTCCGTAATAAGCTGCGAAGTTCGGAAAAAGTAAAGGGATATCAAGCAATTATTCAGAAATGTGGATAGATGGTTGATGAAAAGCTGAAACTGGTATAAATAAGCTTATTACTTTTGTGTAAACAAATAAGAAATAGGCGAATGTCACTCACTAACCTAAAAGATGATCTGCTGCACGAATTCAGGGAAGAAAGAAGCATGATCAATGCGCAGGTTGAAGCACTTGATCCCCTAGCCACATCCCTGCGTAAACCGGCTGCACAGAGGATCATCAGCCACGGGGGCCTGATAGCGCTTGAAATTTTGTGCTACTTACTTGCGCTTGGGGGCATTGCATTTATGATCTTTATGAATAAGATCTACCCTTTTTATATACTCTCCGATCTTAGCTATAATCCACAGTACCGCAATATTGGTTTTGTAAATGTTTTTTACCTGCAGGCTGCTGTGTACGGAATGGTGGGATTGATGGCTATACTGCTTTATATTATAGGTTTGAGCCTAAGAAGAATACGCCAGAAAAATACCATACTGCAAATGGCGGGTAACAATATTAAGACTGTGGTGGGGCAAATACTTAGCCGCAAAGCCGCCATAGAAGCTATTGAACAAAGACATTTTATGGAGTTGCCGGAATTGCAAGGTCATCTGGATTCGGGCATTGAACTGCCGAGACCTGCCAAACAAAATGTGAACGAGGTGATGAACCCCGGCTACACAGATAAAAAGACAAACTAAAATCAGCCCAATGGACTTATTTGAAAGAATCCAGGCATCAGCCGCGTATATAAAAACAAAGATCAAAGAAGTCCCGAAAACCGGTATCATACTAGGTACGGGCATTGGCAGCTTAAATGAGATCATCAGTCCGGAAGTGGAGATACCTTATGATTATATTCCTTTCTTTTCTGTTTCTACGGTGAGCAGCCATGCCGGAAAACTTATTTTCGGCAGATCAGGCGGTAAGTATGTAATGATGATGGCAGGGCGCTTTCATTATTATGAAGGCTATAGCATGGAACAGCTTACTTTCCCGGTAAGGGTGATGAAAGCACTGGGTGTGGAAACACTGATCCTGTCGAATGCTGCTGGCGGCATGAACTCTGAATTTAATATAGGGGATGTGATGATCATCAGAGATCATATCAATCTTTTCCCTGAGCATCCATTAAGGGGTGCAAATGATGAGCGCCTCGGGCCCAGGTTCCCGGATATGAGTGAACCTTATGACATGGAAATGATAAGCCTGGCCCACAAAATTGCAAAAGAACAGGGATTAAATGTGCATACTGGCGTCTATATTGGCCTGCAGGGGCCTACTTTTGAAACCCCTGCAGAATACAAGTGGCTGCACAGAATAGGCGGAGATGCAGTAGGTATGAGCACTGTGCCGGAAGTAATTGTGGCCATACATAGCGGCATACGTGTTTTTGCTGCGAGCATTATTACAGATATAGGCGTTACGGAAACTCCGGTAAAAATTACGCTGGAGGAGGTGCTGGCAGCGGCAAATGCAGCAGCACCCAAACTGGCAAGGCTTGTCAGCACATTATTGGAACGTTTGTAATACCAATATCACTTACATCCCTTATTTTTGCCCGATTAATGAACGGATATAAGTTTTTACCTCTTTTATTGCTTTTTTGTGTGATGCTGGTGGCTGATGCAGGTTTTGCCCAGCTTAGCGGCGCAGGCACCACAACGCCCACAGGCGCCCCCAAGAAGGACACTTCTATGGCGAAAACCAATAACGGCAGCTGGAAGACCTATAAAGAAAATCTCACCTACAAAAAACTCAATTCAGAAAAAATTTATTATCCTGATACCGGTATACATACTTTTCATCGCAGACCTTTTTCTCAGCCCTGGAACCAGGACCTGGGCAATTCGGGCACAGCCATGCAGAACCTTTTGTTTACACCTGAAGAACGTGTGGGGCCAACGCTTGGTTACCATGTTTTTGATGCATACCGTTTTTTTCCTGACAGCCTGAAGTTTTATAATACCAACAGGCCTTATTCTGCATTCAGCTACCAATTGGGCAGCAAACTGGAACAGATGGCTGAGATCATGATATCGGAAAATGTGAAACCGAACTGGAATTTTACGGCAGACTACCGCAAGATCTATTCTACAGGTTATTATAAAATTCAACGCAGCAATCATGATAATGTTTGCCTCAGCACAAACTATAAAAGCTTTAACAAGCATTATGAATTGTATGGAGGGATCATTTACAACAAACAACAACAGGATGAGAACGGGGGCATTGTTGCAGACTCCCAGTTGCTGAATGTAAATTATATAGACAAGCAAACGGTGGATGTGTTATTTGAAAACCCTTATTACAGTATTACAAGGTCATCCGTAACCAATATGCAGCGCGATTTTACCATGCTGCTGCAGCATGCTTATACATGGGGCCGCACAGATACCTTTTACAGCCAGGATTCTACTTCTTATACGTTTAAATTGAAGCCCCGTTTCCGTATTACGCACAAAATGGAGCTGAGTACGGAAAAACACGAATTCAAAGACCTCGTACCTGACTCTTCAAGATATGCCGGGCTTTTCAATCATGCATTTGCCAATAGTTATTACTATACCCAGGGACAGGATTCTGTTTTATCTCAGCAAAAATGGTTTTGGGTAGATAATCGTATACTCATTAATGGTTTTGTAGGTAAGGCCGGTAATGAGCTGGCATTTAGCGCCGGTATAGGCAACAGGCTGGACCAGTTTACTACTGCATGGGGTCCCGGCAGCACACAAAACAAGCTCACTAATAATTATATCATCGGTGAAATAAAGAAAGAGGCATTGCAGCCAGCAGAATGGTTTTACCAGGCTAATGCCCAGTTTTTTCTGACAGGTGACAATGCCGGAGATTTTTTACTGCATGCGTCTGTGGGCAAAGAGCTTAAAAATAATTGGGCTGATTTTGTTGCTGGATTTCAGCAGTCACTGAATAGCGCACCGTATAGTTACACTATATTTCAAACGCAGTACGATACTATTACAAAGGCCTATAATAAAGAAAGTGTTACCCAAGCTTACGCTAGTATCAGCAGCCCTAAATTAAGGTTCTCTATCAGCGCGCGCAATTACCTTATAGCCAACTATATTTATATCAACCAACAGCAATCGTTTGCCCAATACAGCTCTCCATTCAGCATTTCGCAGTTGTCGGTACGCAAGATCTTTAAAGTTGGCATGGTATTCCTGGACAATGAACTGGCCTACCAGCAGGCCACAGGGGATGCCCCTGTAAATATTCCTGTATTACTTGGCCGACACCAGTTGGGTATTGAGACCGATCTTTTCAAAACTTCATTAAAGATAGCCACGGGCATTGAAATACGTTATCACACGTCCTATTATGCTTCAGGTTATGATCCTTTCTTTAACAGGTTCTACTATCAGAACTCTTACAGTGTAAGCAATCACCCTGAAGGCACTATATTTTTCAATTTCAGGGTAAAACGTTTCAGGGCCTATATTATGGGCGACCAACTGCAGGAAATATTTTTCCGCAATAATATCAATTACCCCGGCTATCCTGCGCAGGATGCCATGATTCGTTTTGGATTTAGCTGGATCATGCTTGACTAAGCACGATGATGATCAGCACGCCAGTTTTTAACCGCTTTCTTGATATCTGCAGGTTTCATGTTTTCCTTAACTGCCCTGTCGGCCAGCTGGATATATTCTTCATCGCTTGCAAACCTGAGTGCTATTACCTGGCCCCAGCTAAGTTTAGGATCAAGTGGTTTGCCTGTAAGTATAAAATGCCTGAAATTTTCTTCTGCATGTATGGCCCTGTCCTGGGCCTTTATTGCAAAACGTCTCAAATACCACCATAAAGATGCTAAAACCAAGGCAATTATTATTTCAAAAAGGCCTTCATGCATTCCCATCATACCACATTGCTGGCCTGCCTGGCATCCGCCCATAGGGCAGCTTCCACAGCAAAGTCGCATGACGCCCATGATGAGCAGTATAAGAATCAGTATAGGTGTTACAAAATGATGAAGTGGGACATAACGAGCATGGTTGGAATGGTTTTGTTCTTTCATAAAATATTTTTTAAATACTGGTTTAAATTAAAGATAGATAAAATAATAAGGAATAAATGGATGAATAGAGGACATTATTTTATTAGATTATTAATTTCCGGGCATATTTTCATCTCAAACACTAATGTGCCTCTCCTTTACCGGGCTCAGAAGAGTCTTTATCCGGCTTTATAAGTACCACGGCTTTCTGCACTCTTTTTCTAAAAATATGTTTTAAACTTAATTTCGAAGTATCAATCAGTTTATGCTCATGAAGGTATTTCACCACATTGTGTTCCAACCAGTGGTGCAATGGCACAAGTATGGCCATGATCATAATTTTGAACGCTAATATCTTATAAGGCTCCCCATGGGTAGCAGCTTCCACCCTGGCATCTGTTATCATCACGATAAATTCAAAGAATAATAAAAACGAAAAGAAGCCCAGGGACTCTATCACGATCTTAGGTACTTTAAATGAGCCCAGCATAACCAGTATGACAAACATTGTTACGATAAGAATAATAATAGACAGGTACTGTATGCTGCGCTGCCTTGCCTCCCTTTCATGTTCCTTTTGCTGAAAAAGCTCGCGTTGCTTTTCTTCATTGCCTATTTCCACCCTCAGCAGGTCGTCCTCTTTCATACTTGTGGCCTCACTGTCCAGGTATAATTTATTCAGCCTTGTAAAATAATAAGCATCCTGGTAGTTATGCTGCAGGTAATTGATGGAATCCAAATAATTGCTTGTAGCCACCACATAGGGAAAATATCGGGCCGCCTTTGCGTATTCAAACGATTGTACAAACCTGTTTTTTGCACTGTCCAGCATATTATGTCTTAAAAAAAACTCACCATAGCGTTTATAAAAATTGGCTAGGTATATTTTATTCTTGTTTTGTTTCAGCAGGCTTTCCTCTGCCATGCGGTTATAGATCATTGCAGAATCTAGATGCCCTTTCACTTCCTGTATATAGGCATTTATCTTCAGGTACAAGGCTGGGTCCTGCCTGGCTGTTGCTGTTAATTCTTCCGGGTATTGTTTCACATAAAAATCATACAGTTCATTCAACAAGCCATTATTTAAAAGGTAGGTCCTGTAGATGATCAGTGCATTATTTTTCATTCTGAAATACCCTTTATCCATTGCATACCTGATAACCTGTATGGTTATTCTTTCTCCTTTTTTCCCTTTATTATTATAATAGAAAATTTGTGCCAAATAGTTATATAAGGTCATTAAACGAACAGAATCAATAGCCTTAGCAGAATTTAGTAACACAAATTGCTTCCTGTTATAAAATAATGATTTGTCCATATCGCGTATATCTCTATAAAAATTTGATAAATATTGATACGCTGAAAAAGTAATGCTTGTATCCTCTGTTTTTTGTGCTATATAGAGCGCATTGCTATATTGCCTGAACGCCTCTATTTTCTCATTGGATTGCTCCAGGCATTTTCCCATCAGCAGATAGCATTCTGCTTTCAGGGCCTCATTGTCCAGTATGCTTACATAATGAAAAGCCTTATTGGCATTGGCCAAGGCCTGCTGTGCCTTCCCTTCGTAAAGGTTTATCCCCGCCATAGCTGAGTAAGCCCTATAAGCCAGTATATTATCGTTTTTTCTTTGGGTCATGGCTAGCAGGTGCTGCACAAAAACCTTAGCAGTTGCCAGCACCGGGTGCTCATCATCACTAAAGGCATGAAAATATTGTTCATATACACGTGCTTCCAATGTATCATTATCTGCCATTTGGGCCATATCTGCTGCTGCATTCCATACACTGTCCCTTTTCTCCCCATCGTTGCCCAGATAATAACATTCACCCAATTGCAATAAAATATTTAGCTGCCTGCCTTTATCCTTTTCCTGTGCATATTGTGTCCAAAGGTTTTTAATTGTCGTGTTATTATCTGCATAAGAATATGTGGGTATAAATACAGTTAAAAAAATTAATGTAATAAATCTATACATTAAATCGTTCATTAATTAAATAAATTACCAATAATGTTATTGCAAATTTATAATAATTCATATACTTTGTGCTATATAAAGCAAACAAATAAAATAAAAATCCGTATGAAAAAAAAACTCATAACACAAAGGCCAAGCCAGCTTACCGGCCTTTTCGCCGTTGCCTTGTTTTTAATTTTGGCAGCATGCGGCAATAATGACAATACTAACACAAGCAGCAGCAAAGACAGCACATCCACAAAAACCGACACAATGAAAGTGGTTGTTACACCTGAACAAAAGGCGGCACGTATGAAGATATACCAGGAGCATTTGCAAAGGCAGCAGCGCTACAAAGACAAGATGGCCATGAGAAAAAATAATGTCAAGCCAAAGGCGGGCAACACAAAAGTGGTTCAAAAAAATGCTACAGCACCCAGCACCAAAAATGCTGTGGTTAAAACACAAACGAATGCAGACATTGGCCGCAATATCGGCTCCCAGTTGTGCACCGGTTATCTCATCACCTATGGTCAATTGCAATTATTACCTGCATTTATGCCGGGCAAGCAGCGTAGCAACAAGGCCAGGATAGGCATTAATATTTATGATGCTATTATGCCCGGCAATGGCGGCGCGTTGGATACGGGCTTTGTTTTTGCACCTGCCGACTCTGCCACCAATTACCCTGATACCATTTCTACCGATATAAACCAATTCTATTTTTTATCAAACGGTCTTTGTCCTCAAGATTGTGACCTCGCAGTTTCAAGCCCAGCAGCAAATGTCACCCCTTATACTGCTGCACAGAAGGGCGTTGCTGGCTCCTATGGTGCGGAATCCAATACCAATATGCTGGGTTTAAATATGGCCATACTCACCAAAATATTCCTGATACCCAGCTTAAGCGGGGTGCAGATCACTTTCGGAACTTTGGAAGACGGCACTGTAGTGATAGATTATGTGCCCTTAGGTGCGGGTGGTGTGTTCGATGGTTCTGCAGACATCCTAACAGATAATACCCCTGTTGCATCACTTATGTTGTTACCCAATCCCGGCGGCAAATAAGCCAGCAGTACAGATTGTATTTTATAAAAGCATGGCCCCAATACTATCCAAGTGTCGGGGCGATGTTGTTTTTATACCCAATCGAGTCACTGCACAATGTTTGTCTTCACTCCGTGCAATGATGAGAGTGGAAAAGCTAAACAAATTAATTAAAAGCAAAATATTATCTTCATAATAAATGCCAGATTGGCTTTTTAACTATTCCCATAATTCACCTTTTAGGCAATTAAGCTATCTTGCAGCCTTAAATAATTTGTAATTGTTGGTCAGGCGACAAACAATGTAATAATCACTTTTTAGAATGGATTTTAAGCGATACCTGGTTACTTCTGCACTACCCTATGCCAACGGGCCTATACATATCGGGCACCTGGCGGGGGGATATTTGCCTGCAGATATATATGTACGATACCTCAGGGCCCAAAACAGGGATGTAAAATATGTTTGCGGAAGCGATGAGCACGGTGTGCCCATTACGATACGTGCGATGAAGGAAGGCATTACGCCCCAGGAAGTAGTGGATAAGTATCATGCCATGATGAAGGACAGTTTTGAGAAAATGGGGATCTCATTTGATATCTATTCACGCACCAGTAATAAGACCCACCACGAAACAGCACAGGCTTTCTTTACTAAGCTATATAAGAGCAATTTGTTTGAAGAGAGGGAAAGTGAACAATATTACGATGAGGAGAAAGATATGTTCCTTGCAGACAGGTATATCATTGGTACTTGTCCTGTTTGCGGTAATGAAAATGCTTATGGAGACCAATGTGAAAAATGCGGTTCTTCTTTGTCGCCTGAACAATTGATCAATCCACGTAGTGCACTTAGCAATGCAACCCTTGTAAAACGCAAAACAAAGCATTGGTATTTTCCGCTGAATAAATATGAAGATTGGCTGAAAGAATGGATAGTAGATGGCAAGAAAGACAAATGGAAACCCAATGTGTACGGGCAATGCAAAAGCTGGATAGATAGTGGCCTGCAGCCCCGCGCTATGACGCGCGACAGCAATTGGGGTGTACCGGTTCCGCTACCAGATGCCAAAGGGAAAGTTTTGTATGTATGGTTTGATGCACCGATTGGTTATATAAGTGCTACCAAAGAACTGACCCCCCAATGGGCTGACTACTGGTGTAAAGAAGATACCAAACTGGTGCATTTTATAGGTAAGGACAATATAGTATTCCACTGCATTATATTCCCGGCTATGCTGAAAGCGCATGGAGGATTTGTATTGCCGGAAGATGTACCGGCTAACGAGTTCCTGAATATAGAAGGTGAAAAGGTTTCCACATCACGCAACTGGGCTGTGTGGATACATGAATACCTTATTGATTTTCCTGAGCAGCAGGACGTACTGCGTTATGTGCTTTGCGCCAATGCACCGGAAACGAAGGACAATGATTTTACCTGGAAAGATTTCCAGGACCGGTGCAACAATGAGTTGGTAAACATCTTCGGTAATTTTGTGAACCGTGCTTTTGTGCTGATGCACAAGCTTTGTAAAGGCAGGGTGCCTAAGTTGCACATAGATGTAATGGACGATGCAGACAAGGCTTTGGTGAACGATATACTGAATACCAAAACCATGGTGGAATCTGATATTGAAAATTACAAATTCCGCGACGGGCTTTTTGAGATCATGGACCTGGCACGCAAGGGTAACAAATACATGCAGGATAAAGAACCATGGATACTGGCCAAGACCCTGGAAGAAAATCCCGGCAATCAAAAACTGATAGATAATTGCCTGCACCTTTCTCTGCAGCTTACTGCAAACATGGCCATACTCATCAATCCATTCCTTCCCTTTACCGCGAAGAAAATGTGCTACATGATGAAGGTGGTGGAGCGTATGCTGGAATGGGGAAATGCAGGGAGAATTGATCTGCTGAAAGAAAATTACCCGTTACGTGCGCCTGAATTATTGTTCAGGAAAATTGAAGACACAGAAATAGAAGCACAGATACAGAAATTACGGGGTGAAAGTCATAAGTCGCAAGTCGTAAGTCATAAGTCCGAAAAAGCAAATAATACATCTAAAGACAATAAAGA
>CAIYVS010000467.1 GCA_903929655.1 uncultured Bacteroidota bacterium
AAAATAATTTTTCTACTTTTGGGAGTTTTGTTAATTGAATTCATTTATCTGTTTTTTTTGATTAAAAAATTCCGTTGTTCTTTTTCATCATTTTCCCACTCATTTCTCTTGATATTGCACTGGGTGTTAAAGCGTTCATAATTCTGAATTTGAGACCTGGCAAAACAGTAATTTTATTTTTAGATAAAGCGCACAATGCTTCATTCACACATTGCTCAACTGTTATTGGTTGAACGGGCGTATTTTTTTTAGTAAAACCAAGTTTATAAAATACCGGTGTTTCGGTTGGTGTTGTTACTAATACGGTAATATGTAGCCCGTATTCCCTTAGTTCAGTGTGTAAACTCTTCCCCAGGCTTTGAATGTATCCTTTAGTCCCTGCTTCATTTGCCATATAAGGAACGCCATCGGTCGCTCCCATTGCCCCTGTTAACAGAATGCCTCCTCTTTTTCGGTCTGCCATTTTCTTTCCAAAATAATGAGTTAGGTATAAATGTGAGATCGCATTTAGTTGCAAAATATATTTATGTTCGCTGACTTCGGTGGAGAAAAATTTACGCACATTTCCTGTTCCTGCATTTGAAAGTAAAATACCTACTTCAAGGTCGTCCGTAGCATCGCTAATTTTCTTGATGGCACTTTCTTCTGATAGATCGGCTTCAACTGTTCGATACTGTATCTTAAATTCCTTTGCTAATTCGTTGCCTAATTCTTCTAAAAGGGATACCCGCCTGGCAACAAGTACTATATTCAACCCATCGGCCGCCAATTGCCGTGCGAATTCTTTTCCTAAACCCGATGAAGCGCCTGTTACAATAGCCCAGGGACCAAATTTATTTTTGTCAATAATCCTTTTCATTTTTTTCGTTTTTATTATCAATTATTTTTTGAACTCATGTTTATAACCGGAGGAGCATTTTTTTTGATTGGTTTGCAATCATTTTTTCGGCAAGCGATGGAAACATTCGATGTACGATGTAAAGCGTGTTTGCCATACCGGGACGAATTTCAAAAATATCGTTCTTCAAACCTTTTAAGGTTAGCATCGCCAATTTTTTAGGTGTCATTTTCGGGCTGTTATTTTCAATGCCTAAAGATTTTTCCATTTCAATTGCCATATCAGTTTCTATTGCAGCCGGCATCAGTTCAACCACTTTAATATTGGTGTTTTGTAATTGCTGACGGATAGAAATGGAATAAGAATGTAATGCTGCTTTTGTAGCGTTGTAAATTGGTGTTGCGGACATTGGCACGAAAGCGAGCGCCGAAGAAACATTTAAGATCGTGCTATTTTTTTGCTTTAATAAATGTGGAATCAGCGATTGTGTTAATTGAACAGTTCCAAAAAAATTAATGAGGATTTCTGCTTTCTGTTCCTGGGTATTTGTGGTTTCATGTTGGATGTTCCACATTTTCATTATACCTGCGTTGTTGATTAAGAAATTAAGGTTGGGATATTTTTCTTGAATTTCTTGCACCAGTGTTTCTACTGAATTTTCATCAGAAACATCACACTGAATTATTTCGATGGATGGGAATTTTTGTTTAGCGTTTTTTAATTTTTCTAAATTTCTTCCGCAAATAATTACTCGATTATTTAGTAGGATAAATTCTTTTGCTAAGGCAAGTCCAATGCCCGAACCGCCGCCTGTAATTAAAATTGTGTTGTTTGATAAATTCATTTTTTGCTTTTGTCGAGAAAGCAAAAGTGAGGATAATCGTAAACATACATTTGACTATAAAAGTCAGAACTTTGAATAATTCATTCAACCAAAAATTATTGTCGCTTCAGTAACAGTCTGTATTCAGTTGGAGAACATTTGTAAGCAGTTTTAAAGGACCTTGAAAAATGAGCTACATCATTAAAGCAAGTTTGAAAAGCAATTTCGCTTACTGATAGTGAACTGACGGACAGCAATTCCTTTGCCCGTTCTAACCGTTTTGCTTTTATGTAATTGGCAGGTGTATCGTTAAACATGCTTTGGAAAGTGCGATTGAAGGTAGATACACTTAAGTTGGATAGATCTGCCAAATCATTAATGGACAAACCAGAAAAAAGATGACTATTGACGACCTCTTTTATACTCAAATTTCGAGGAGTAAATAATTCAGAAAATAGGCCTACAATGGATTCCGCATTTTTACTTTTTACAAGCAGTAATACCAATTCCTTTATTTTTAGTTCAAGTAACTCATCACTTACTAATTTTGGATTGTCAAAATAAAAATATAGACTTTCAATAAATTTTTTAATTACATCTTCAGTCGCAACTTTATGGATGAATGAATTTTTTAATAAAGGTTTCAAAAAAACGGGGATCTCATTTTTGTAAATTTTCCGTAGTATATCGGGGTAAAGATGAAAAACCAATATTTCAAATCTATCAGCATTGCTGTATTTCAGCAAGTCGGCAAAATAGCTTCCGCATTTCAACAATACGGATTCCTGATGAGCAATTTCAGTTTGCTCACTTGGTGAATTGATTTTTGTTTTACCCTCTGTGAAATAGATAAAACATGCCTCATTTTGAAAATTAACAGCAAACCGAAAAGGTGCTTGAATAATCACTTTCTCAATCAAACATTTATCGTCAAAATTAAATTTTTGATGGGTCAATACCATGTAGTAAAGTTACAACTGTGTCGCGCATTTAATAGTTTGAGTTTCGCTTAGTTCAGGAATAGCATTATTCGTGTGGAGGCTACTTTCAAAAAACGATCCTTATTAAGGTAAAAAATGGGAACAGTCAGTACAAACAATTCCAGGTTGCACCTAATTATTCCCATTTATTCCAAGTCGGGACGACTGGACAACTTTCGAGCCTTTTTGTCCAAATTCAGCATTCCAGGAAAGTTTACTAACTCAAATATTGCCCCATACTTACCCCACTTGGCGAGTCGGACGGAAAAGAATTTCATTGATA
Organism: uncultured Bacteroidota bacterium; assembly: GCA_903929655.1. GTDB lineage: Bacteria > Bacteroidota > Bacteroidia > Chitinophagales > Chitinophagaceae > JABDGU01. The sequence goes on from CAIYVS010000467.1 coordinate 2,925, forward strand.
TCAACTTCATCCGGCTGGCTCATCGCAAAGATCACGGTACGCGCAAATGAATCTGCGGGTATAGCGGTATCCGCATAAAATTTTTTAACACCTGCTGCTATGTCTGGTTCGGTAACACTGTTAGCCAATTCGGTGTCAACAGCACCCGGTGAAATGATGGTTGTACGAATATTATAGGGTTTCACCTCCTGGCGTAAACCTTCTGAAAGGACGCGAACAGCCGTTTTTGTGGCAGAGTAAACGGCTCCACCTGGATTAACCTTGTGACCGGCTACAGACGAAACATTGATAATGTGACCGGATTTCTGCGCTGTCATGTGAGGCAATACAGCAGCAATGCCGTGCAATACACCTCGTATGTTTACATCAATCATTTGGTTCCAGTCATCTATCTTCAGGCGTTCCAATGGTGAATGAGGCATAAGACCTGCATTATTGATAATAACATCAATACGCCCGAAAGTTTCAACTGCTGTATCAACCAGTTTCTTCACCTGTTCCGCATTGGTAACATCTGTCGGAATAGCTATAGCTTTACCACCGTTTTTTGTCAGTTCATCTGCTAAGGATTGAATACGGTCTGTGCGGCGTGCTCCCAGCACCACCGTCGCTCCTTCAGCAGACAGCATTCGTGCGGCAGCTTCGCCTAATCCACTACTAGCACCAGTAATAACAACAACTTTTCCTTCTATGTTATTCATAAATACAAATTAACGCAAAAATGGGAACAATCAGACTAAACAATTCCGGGTTGTGCCTGGTCATTCCCATTTATTCCAAGTCGGGACGACTGGATTCGAACCAGCGACCCCTACGTCCCGAACGTAGTGCGCTACCGGGCTGCGCTACATCCCGTTTACCGGACTACAAAAATAAAAATTCTTATCTAATTTGTAAATACCATCCTTTTGGATTGTATGGCTTTCACGTCAATAATAAGTGTGTAAATGAAACTCAATAAAAAGGAAAAAAAGAGCAACTTCATAAATGCAATGATATGACCAGGCATTAAAATTTGTAAATATAAAACACACTCCTGTCTTCTTTCAAAGTAAAACGTTTTTGAATAGTAATTTTTGCTAATTTTATATAATCTCCATTATTTTAGAAAATATAAACCATGCGGCCCTTCAAACTTTTACTTACATTGATTCTGGGTATATGCTCATATAATGGGTCTGGGCAAACCTATTACCAGGTTACAAGTACAAGCGGGATACAAGTAGTTGGAGGCGTCATTGTTACTGTTGTGCCCTTAAACATGGTAACTACATTGTCTGTTTGTGGTGTAGCGCCTTACCGCACATGGGTGGGTGGATTCAGGTTTTTATTCTCAAACCATATTTCATCAGTAAGGTCGCATATGATGAATGTGAACATTGGGGATACCATCATGCTGAGATTTAATGGTTCACAATATAATGTCAGCAGTTCAAATCTTTCTTATTATTCAGGTACCTGTTCAGCTAGTGCTGTTTCTAATTCTGTCATTGCAACAAATGGGTATATTGCCGGAACAGTGTCGGATACAACGGGAGTTCAATTTGATGCCAGTCCCGGATATTTTATAGATTCTGTAGATATTTACGAAACCAGTGCACAAGGTGCCGGTGCAGTTTTCGACTTTTATTTTGCTCCCGTATGTACCAATATTTTTAATGTAGCCTCCGATACCACATGTGTCGGAGGCACATTGCATTTATCATCCTCAGGCATATTGGGAACCAATAATACATTTAGCTGGACAGGCCCTAATAATTTTTCATCCTCTTTACAAAATCCTACACGTTCAGGCATGCAATTATCAGATACCGGTATCTATTATTTTACAGCAACTGTTGATACCTGTACTTACCATGCTGCAATAGATGTTTACGTAAAACCCAATCCTGTTCTTCCGTTAATTACTGCTAATCATAACCCCATCTGTATTTCCGATACTTTACTTTTATCTGCATCCTCATCGCCTTCCTGCATTTATTTCTGGACTGGTCCCGGTAATTTCAGCAATACCAGCCAAAATATATCCATACCCAATATAATACCTGCCGATTCAGGGTATTATATGGTTACCGCAAACCTGAATGGCTGCACAACATCTGATAGCATATTCATTTCATTAAAACCACTTCCCGCTATTCCAACAGCTACTAATACAAGTCCGGTGTGTATAGGTAGTACCCTGAATTTTGCTGCAAGCAGCAGTACGACTGGCGTTACTTATTACTGGACTGGTCCCAACAATTTTAATTCCTCTTTACAAAATCCGTTTATTAATTTGGTTCCACAGGCCGATTCAGGTTATTATAAGCTTACTACTTTTCTTAACGGGTGCAGCACTTCTGACTCTACCCATGTTTATCTAAAACCATTGGCAGCATCCGTATTTGTTAATAGTAACAGCCCGGTATGCCAGGGTGATACATTGAAAATCTTTTCCGGCTCACTTAGCCCTGGCGTTATATACGCATGGTCCGGTCCCGCTACTTTTACTTCTTCCCTGCAAAACGATTTTATTTTAAATGCAGGATCTGCTGCTGCGGGTAATTATTATCTTAATGCTTCATTAAATGGTTGCAGTGTTTATGACACATTGTCCGTCATCGTAAACCCATTACCCGCATTGCCTTTATTAAGCAGTAACAGCCCTGTATGCGATAGTAGCAATTTAATGCTGGGCGCCAATAGTGTTACATCGGGAGTGCTATATAGCTGGACCGGACCTGGTATGTTTGCTGCTTCCACGCAAAATTCCACTCGCAGTGTATTTACAGTTATTGATACAGGATATTATATTGCTACAGTGTCATTGAACGCTTGCCAAATTACAGATAGCATTCATGTTATCTTAAAACCAAGACCAGCCACAATATATGCCGGTAGCAATAGCCCGGTATGTCAGGGTGCTAATTTAAATCTTAATGCTGGTAGTGGCAGCCCTGGGGTAACTTATCTTTGGTCTGGACCAAATAACTATTCATCTTCTTTGCAAAATCCGGCAATATCAAGTGTTGTTCTAAATGATTCAGGTACTTATAAAGTCATCATTGATTTGAACGGGTGCAAAGACACAATAGCGACAGGTGTAACTGTAAACCCGCTTTTAGCTCCTGTTGTTATTAACATTAATGTGAGTCCCAAAGATACTGTTTGCCTGGGCGACACAGTGTTGTTTAATTCTGCTGTTTCAAATGCAGGAAGCCCCATTTATCAGTGGCTTAAGAATGGGGCAGTTATAAATGGAGCAACAAATACTATTTATAGTAGCAACACTATTAATAATGGAGATGCTATTTCATGCAGGGTAAACAGCAGCCTTCCTTGTCAATCAGTAAATACCGTTGTCAGTAATTTAATACAGATGAGTGTATTATCCTATCTCCCGCCTACCCTTAGCATTACAGCGTATCCTGCATATTTTGGCCCCGGCACCTTTGTTACATTCACTGCGCATCCTTCAGGTAATATATCCAATATGATATACCAATGGAGAAAAAATGGAATTGATATTCCTGGAGCCACGTCAAGCACCTACACAATCAGCACACTTAGTAGCACCGATACTATAAGTCTGTTCATCAAAACCTTTGTTGCCTGCACATTTCCTGATACGGTTTTAAGTAACAATTTAAGCCCGTTCCTTGATGTGAAAAATTTGGAGGGGAAACTTGCTGGTGTTGAAATTTATCCCAACCCCGGCCAGGGCATATTTACTTTAAAAGGGCTTGGAAATGACCTCAAAGCAATTAACATCACGGTGCTGAATATGTTCGGGCAAATTGTGGTGCCAAATAGGGTCTTGATAAATAACGGAATGCCGGATATGCAAATTATACTGAACAATATTCCGCAAGGTCTTTATATTTTGAAAATACAAAATGCAGATAATTTAAAGCTATTGAAACTGGTAGTGGATGAAAAGCCTTGATAATACGCAACCCTGCTGCATTAATTTTTTACTGCCTTAATATAATAATGAGCTTTATTAATGCACACATCAACGATATAGATTCCCGATGCAAACGATGACGCATTGATAGTAGCCTGGTTTTGCGAACGGTAAATAATTTGCCCTGTCATATTGGATACACTTACTGAATAATCTGAAACTTTGTTTTTTAAAAAAACAATATTCCAGGCATCATTCGCAGGATTGGGATATAAACTTATCTCAGTGCTGTAAACCGTAGGGATATTAGGAACAGATAAGGATACCTTTGGCAGATCACATTCCCATAGGCCGCGCCCGTAGGTACCTGCACGTATTTTGTAATTAGTGTAATTAATATCAATGTCATTTACAATTACATTAGGTAAGCCTGTACTGTATTTCGTCCAGCTACTCATGGTAGCATCGGTATAGTACATGCCCATATCAGTTCCCACAAATAAAGCGCCATTCGTGCTGCTGTCAACAGCAATACAATTTGCAGGTATGTTTGGCAGGTTATAACTGATATTAGCCCAGGTAATACCTCCCGTATTGTTCACATATACCTTTTGGCCCGTATTGTACCCGGACATAGTCACAAACACTCGCATTGGGTTGTTGAAATCCACAGCTATATGTGTTATCGCAACACTGTTTGCAGGTAGATTGCCTGTAATATCTGTCCATGTGCCACCTCCGTTTGTGGTCCGTATAATATGTCCATTATCGGCTGCATACAAAATATGTGTATTAGAAGGGGCCATAGCAAGGCAGGTTGCTCCGGGGAAATAACCGTGTGTAAAATGATCTGTTGGGGTCAGGTTAGTAAAAGTATTTCCCATATCGTAGCTGGCATAAATACCCCCAAGGCCAAAGTAGATCGTATCTGTACTATTGGGGTTAAAAACAACAGGCGAAGTCCACGCCCCAAATGCTCCTATATTTAACGGATTAAAAGTATTACCCTGGTCTGTAGATAGGAAAAATCTCCCACCCTGGTAAGAGCCAATCTGTATATAATCATTTTGCTGGTGAATGGCACATGCCTGGCCATCACCACCTATCTCGAAATTCCAGTTATAGCCATCATACCTTAGTGTGCTGTTATCCTGCAGGCCGCACAACAACACATAAGGGTCTTGCCTTGATGAAATGGTCCTATATATCTGCGATATAACAATGCTATCACCAATATCATTCCAGGTTTGGCCATTGTCAGCGGTAACATAGACACCACCGTCATTTCCATTGTAGAATGTTGAAGGATTCTGAGGGTCAAATGCAATAGCATGATTATCTACATGCACCGTCGCCGAACCTAAAGTTTGCCATGTATACCCCCCGTCATGAGACTGTTCCATATTCATGCCACATGCAAGGATATTATTTGAATCTACAGGGGATACAGCAAGTACCCGGTCATAATAACCATAAAAATTTGCAGGTGGCGAACCAAAAGAAGTATCAAAAGAAAGGCCGCCGTCGTGGGAACACTTAAGCTTATCATTATTATCCAAAACCCAAATACTATTAGGCGAAGCAGCTGAGACGGCAATAGATACCCTGTCTTGAGATGGCCCCTGTTGGGACGTTCCACTTGAGATACCTGCGTATAGTGTTTGCCAGTTGGCACCCACATTATATGAAACGAGCAGGTCTGTATGAGTGGATGCGTAAACCGTATCCGGGTTGCCCGGTCTGAAAGCCATACTGTAAACCTGGCTCGGGTAAACACTCTGCCAGCTTGTTCCGGCATCAGTGGTTCTGAAAATGCCTTGTCTTGTGCCTGCCATTAAGATATTAGGATGTGCAGGGTTGATGATCAGCTTTTGTATAATATTCCTGTTCAATTGCTGATAACTGAAACTCGTTGCGGCCCAGGTATTTCCGCCGTCAATACTTCTGAGAACACCAGCGGTATAAAGGCCTCCCCAAAATATATTTGATGTAGCATCCTCCTCATAACCATAACCATCGCCAGTTGCAGCATAAATAGTATCTGGATTAAGAGGATTTACAGCTATATCTGCAATACTCATTGAAGGGAAATTATCGCTGTTTGATGCCCAACTGCTACCTCCGTCATGGCTTATCCACACACCTCCGCAGGCTGAACCAATATAAATGGTATTGCTGTTTTGAGGATTTACCACTATACAATTCACCCTCCCAACTCCGCCAATTGGCCCCAGCACTTGCCAGGGTGCCGGATTGCCTGTTAGCTTAGCTTCTCGCTGTTTTTTATAAACAGGAAGTTCCGAATTATATGCATTTAATAAAGCATCAGCATGAGACAAGTTGCCACTCGGGTAAGAACGAACTTCTGCCATATTAAACCAGCGGTTAAACTTAGCCACATCATCATCCTCATTGCCGCCCTTAATTTCTTTATCTGTTTCTGTATGTAGTACCGCTTCTCTTATTTTGTAAACATTATCATGCAGCTCATTTTGTGCATATAAGAAAATGGGGGATAAAACGACAATTGCGGCAAGGATAGTAGTTTTCATAAGAACAGATATTTTATTAGAAATATAAAAAATGTAAGCCAATCACTTTTAGAAATTATTTATTGGCAATAAAGAATAATTGTCAACTATATTAAGACGTAAAACATTGCAAAATGCTTTGCGTCTGCATTACCTGGGTTTCAAAGTATATTAAGAAAAATGCTCAGGGCAATAATCAGCAGAAACAAAGGGTAAAAGATCATGTTGATCTTATTGCTAAAAATATAATAATGCTTCCTTTTGTCAAATGTATTTCTGATCTCCTGTTTTGAATATATTTTTAACGACGTAACGAATATTAAAGATTTGTCATGCCTTATTTTATAAAGAAGTAATCCATACCACTTTATTAACACAAAAATTGTAAATAAAATAATAAAAGCAAGGTATGTCTTATCAATAATAATATCTCTGATCAACTTATTTGGAAATTAAAGGGTTATGGTAGCTAAAGTACTGTATATCAATATATTAAGTAAATAGCTAAGCTATTTACTTACATGCAAAAAAAATAATGTACTTTCTCTATCCTTATGTAATTGTTGCTTTAAATCCTCAAGAGAGTTGAATTTTTGCTCATTGCGCAACCATTCCACAAACCTGATCTCAATTTTATGACCGTAAATATCTCTA
>CAIYVS010000468.1 GCA_903929655.1 uncultured Bacteroidota bacterium
AGGTTCCTTTATAGGAAAGGGCATATACGATGTAGATATTTTTGAAAAAGCGCTCAACAACAGGTTTCCGGAGAATCGCATACTGAGCCATGATTTGCTGGAGGGCTGCTATATAAGATCAGGGTTACTTAGTGATGTGGAAATATTTGAGAAATATCCGTTGAGCTACCACAAGGACATGAAAAGACGTTCCCGCTGGATCAGGGGCGACTGGCAAATATTTCTTTGGTTCCTGCCATTTGTTCCGGGGGCTGACAGGCGCTTACAAAAAAATCCTATATCCGCTTTATCCTGCTGGAAAATATTTGATAATATCCGCCGTAGCCTTGTTCCCATAGCGTTAACATTGCTCATAATATTAGGATGGAGTTTATTGAAGGATCCGCTGTTCTGGACTATTGCAGTATCCGGAATTATTACATTTCCTATTTTTATTACCCTTACCTGGGATGCGCTTAGAAAGCCGGAAGACATCATTTTATCCCACCACATCAATATTTTATTGCGCACTACCGGTAATGTAGCTGTTCAGACTTTATTTTCATTGATATGCCTTCCCTATGAGGCTTTTGTGAACCTTGTTGCTATAATTCGTACCAATTGGCGAATGGTTATATCACACAAACACCTCCTGGAATGGGAGCCATCGGACAAGGTGGAAAATGCAAATCAAAATAGTCTCGTTGCGTCCTATTCGGCAATGTGGACAGCGCCATTTATTTCTTTTGCTATATTTATTTATTTATTTATGCTCCCGACATATTAATTTACGCCGGCCCGATCTTGTTCCTTTGGATATGTGCACCCTATATAACATGGTGGGCCAGCAAACCGCCTGTAAAACAGAAAGCGCTTTTAACTGACCAACAAAATATTTTTCTTCTTAAAATAGCCCGGAAAACATGGGGGTTTTTTGAGCGTTTTGCCGGAGCCGAGGAAAATTGGTTGCCCCCTGATAACTACCAACATCATCCGACTGCAGTAATTGCCCATCATACATCGCCAACCAATATAGGTTTAGCGCTCTTGTCTAACCTGTCGGCACATGATTTTGGCTACATATCAACAGGCCATTTCCTTGAACGTACTGCCGGGACAATAAGCACTATGCAAAAACTGGAAAGATATCATGGACACTTTTATAATTGGTATGATACCCGAACCTTACAACCACTGCCACCAAAATATATCTCAACAGTGGATAGCGGAAATCTTGCCGGCCACTTACTCACACTCCGACAGGGTGTCTTTGAAATAATACACAAAAAAATTGTAAGTCCCAAAATATTTAATGGTTTGCTCGATACCTTGCGTGCGCTTTATGAAACGATGGATAAAGACAGTATTGAAGTCTTGCACGATTTTACCGCTCTCCTTGAAGCGGAGTGTGCTGTAAAGCAAAAAACATTGAATAGTATTAACGAAAGCCTGAAGAACCTGCAGAAAAGTTTTGAATCAACAATTGGGAAAATAGAAGTTGCTGATAATACAATGACGGCATGGTGGATAGCGATTTTTTCAAGGCAATTGCAAGAGGCAATTGATGATTTTCAAATATTGTCGCCCTGGTTTTCACTGCCTTCCGCCTCATCCAAGTTTACAGCTATTATTAATATTGACGACAATATTACCTTAGGCCATTTATACAAAAAGACACAAGAACTAATACCGAGGATAAGCGCTTTAAAAAGTGAAAATAACATACCGGAAGAAAGTGATTGGCTGGATGCATTTAGTACAGGCCTCATTGAATCGCAACATCGTGCTAAGGAACGAATTGCCTTCATTGAGCAGTTAGGCCATGATTGCATTGATCTGGCTGATATGGAGTGGAATTTCCTGTATGATGAATCACGACATCTGCTGACAATAGGATTTAGGGTGGAAGAACATGCTTGTGACCCAAGCTATTATGATTTGCTGGCGTCTGAAGCAAGGTTGTCTACGTTCGTGGCTATTGCCCAAGGAAAGTTACCTGAAGAAAGCTGGTTCGCCCTGGGACGACAGCTTACAAATGCCGGACAAGGCCCCATATTACTTTCCTGGGGCGGATCTATGTTTGAATATCTTATGCCGCTTTTAGTGATGCCAACCTATGAAAACACATTGCTTGACCAAACGTATAAAACATCAGTCAACCGGCAGATTGAGTATGGAAAACAACGTGGAACTCCCTGGGGTGTATCAGAATCGGGTTATAATATGGTAGATGCCAGTGCCAACTACCAGTACCGTGCATTTGGCGTGCCGGGTTTAGGGTTGAAAAGAGGCCTGGAAGTTGATTTGGTAATAGCCCCTTATGCAACAGCACTTTCACTTATGGTAGCCCCTGAAGTATCCTGCCAAAACCTGGAATTATTATTTAGTGATGGCTTTGAAGGAGCATATGGTTTTTATGAAGCCATAGATTACACACCATCCCGTTTGCAACGGGGACAGAATAATGCTATTATTCTGTCTTTTATGGCACATCACCAGGGAATGAGTTTGCTGTCATTAGGCTATTTATTGCTTGGCCAACCCATGCAAAGACGCTTTGAAGCAGAACCCCAGTTTCAGGCAACTTTATTGCTACTGCAGGAGCGCATACCCAAAACTTCTTCATTTTTCACGCACACAACAGACATAGCAGATATTAGTAGTCCGGACAACGGGACAGAAGTGCGGATAATCAATACGCCAGATACGCTGATACCGGAAGTTCAATTATTATCAAACGGTAAATATCATGTAATGGTATCAAACTCCGGCGGTGGTTACAGCCGTTGGAAAGATCTTGCGGTTACGCGTTGGCGCGAAGACGGCACCTGCGATAACCGGGGTACGTTTTGTTATATCCGGGATATTGATAGTGGCGAATATTGGTCGAATACCCTTCAACCTTCTCTGAAGAAAAGCAAGAGCTATGAAGCGGCATTTTCCCAGGGGCGTGTTGATTTTCATAATTCCAATAACAATGTAGATACTCATACAGAGATAGCAGTATCTCCTGAGGATGATATTGAAATCCGGCGGATGCATGTTACTAATAAATCCGCAATACGCAGAACCATTGAGATCACAAGCTATGCAGAAGTCGTAATAGCCTCTCCTGCTTCGGATGCCATGCAGCCTGCGTTTAGCAACTTGTTTGTTCAGACAGAGATACTTCCGCTTCAACGGTCAATTATTTGTTCACGCAGGCCAAGTTCTGACAGTGAGCATACCCCATGGATGTTCCATTCTATGATCTTACACGGATCGGAAAAAGCAGAAGTCTCTTATGAGACTGACCGGATGGAATTTGTTGGTCATGGAAATACAACTGCTAATCCTAAGGCAATGGATAGTTCAGGTCCTCTTTCGGGTAAGCAAGGCTCTGTGCTGGACCCAATTGTTGCAATACGCTATAAAATAGTGTTGGAGGCTGAAGAGAATATTATAATAGATCTGATTATCGGGATTGGCGATACAAGAGAAATTTGTGAAAGGCTTATTGGGAAGTACCAGGATAAACATCATAAAGACCGTGTTTTTGAACTGGCATGGACACACAGCCAGGTTATCCTCAGGCAAATAAATGCTACTAATATTGATGAGCAGCTGTTCAATCGCCTCGCTGGTTCTGTTATTTTCATGAATCCATCTTTACGTGCAAGCCCCTTTATTATTATCAAAAATCACAGGGGGCAATCGGGCCTGTGGGGCTATTCTATTTCCGGAGATTTGCCAATTGTCCTGGTGCAAATAGAAAATCAGAAAAATATAGATTTAGTAAAGCAATTAATTCAAGCTCATACTTACTGGCGCCTTAAAGGGCTAGCTGTAGATCTCGTGATATGGAATGAAGACCATGGAGGCTATCGCCAGACATTACAAAATCAAATTCAGTCTCTTATCCCAAATGAATTGTTGGACCGTCCGGGAGGTGTTTTTGTAAGGGCAGCGGACCAGATATCCAACGAAGACCGAATACTATTCCAAACTGTAGCCCGTGTTAATATTTCTGACGCTCAAGGAACTTTAGTCGAACATCTTAATCGCAAAGCTTATGGGAAATCGTTGATCCCATATTTTAAACCTCCATTGCCTTATACACCGCAAAACACATCTATTCCCACTCCTAAAGACTTGATTTTCTTCAATGGATTAGGTGGTTTTTCATCAGATGGGTATGAGTATATAATTACGACTGACAATAAAAGCCGAACGCCCATCCCTTGGGTGAATGTAATTGCAAATCCTGAGTTTGGCACTGTAGTTACAGAAAGCGGCCAGGCATATACATGGAGTGAAAACGCGCATGAAATGCGTCTTACACCCTGGAATAATGATATTGTAAGTGATTCAGCAGGAGAAGTCTTTTATTTGCGCGATGAAGAAGCAGGCCATTTTTGGTCTGCCACACATCTTCCCAGAGGTGGCCAATCTTCCTATATTACAAGACATGGGTTTGGCTACAGCATCTTTGAGCATATAGAGGATGGCATCCACTCTGAAATGTCTGTGTTTGTTGACATAGCATCTCCTGTCAAGTTCACAATATTAAAAGTACGCAATAATTCGGGTAGGCCACGCCACCTGTCCGCCACCGGCTATATGGAATTGGTATTAGGAGATATGAGAACTAAAACTGCAATGCATATCCTTACGGAAGTGGACCCTAATACAGGCGCTCTTTTTGCGAGAAATCCATACAATACTGAATTTGCAGATCGGGTTGCGTTCTTTGATGTAGATGCAGTGACTAAAACCTTTACCGGAGACAGAACTGAATTTATTGGGCGCAATGGCTCTTTGCAAAATCCTGATGCCTTGCACCGATTAAGACTTTCCGGAAAGGTGGGGGTGGCCTTAGACCCTTGCGCAGCTATACAGGTGCCATTTGATCTCGCAGATGGAGAGGAGCGCGAGATCATTTTCAGGTTGGGAGCAGGAAAGGACAGCAAAAATGCCTGTGATATTGTCAATCAATTCCGTGGAACTGCTACCGTGCATAAGGCGTTTGAAAAAGTTAAAAATTATTGGAAGCATACCACCTCTGCTATAAAGGTTGACACCCCTGATAAGTCGATTAATATTATAGCAAATGGATGGCTTACCTACCAAACGCTGTCTTGCCGTCTTTGGGGACGTTCCGGATATTATCAATCAGGAGGAGCTTTTGGTTTCAGAGATCAGTTGCAGGATGTTTTGTCACTACTTCATGCCGAGCCGCAATTGGCCCGAAAGCAAATCCTGCTTTGTGCAACTCGTCAATTTCCCGAAGGCGACGTGCAGCATTGGTGGCATCCACCGAGTGGTCGTGGTGTGAGAACACGCATATCTGATGACTTTCTTTGGCTGCCTTTTGTAACAGCCCGATACGTGTTACATACCGGAGATGTCAAAATACTGGATGAGTCATTATATTTTCTTCAGGGACGCCTGCTTAATAGCGGAGAAGAATCTTATTACGAACTTCCTGCACAATCTGACCAGTCGTCAACGTTGTATGATCATTGCATGCGTGCTATAAAGCATGGATTAAGCTTTGGTGAGCACGGATTGCCGCTTATGGGTACAGGCGACTGGAATGATGGTATGAACCGGGTGGGGCATAACGGCAAAGGAGAGAGCATTTGGCTGGGTTTCTTTTTATATGATGTGCTCGAAAAATTTATTGAAATTGCAAACCTCCATAGTGATACTGATTTCGCTGTACAATGCGAAAAAGAAGCGGAAACACTACGCAGCAATATTGAAAAAAATGGATGGGATGGTGAGTGGTACCGCCGTGCCTATTTTGATGATGGCAGTCCGCTGGGTACTACAGGTAACATCGAATGTAAAATTGATGCTATTGCACAAAGCTGGTCAGTATTATCGGGTGCAGGCGATCATAAACGATCTGTTACAGCAATGGAATCATCCGTTAACTCTTTAGTAAATAAAGATTCTGCATTAATACAGCTTTTAGCTCCTCCTTTTGATAAAGCACCCATAGATCCGGGGTATATAAAAGGATATGTGCCCGGAGTGCGGGAAAATGGTGGACAATACACCCATGCTGCAGTGTGGACAGTGATGGCCTTTGCCAGCTTGGGTGATAGCCGACGCACCTGGGAATTATTGCAGATGATAAATCCATTGAATCACGGTAACACCCAGGAAAAAATAGCGATTTACAAAGTAGAGCCTTATGTGATAGCAGGCGATGTTTATGCGCTTCCGCCACACACAGGTCATGGGGGATGGACATGGTACACAGGCTCTGCAAGCTGGATGTACCAGCTTATTATAGAGTCTTTTCTGGGTTTACAAACTGAAGGAGACAAGCTAAGATTTGACCCATGCATTCCGGTAGAATGGGAATCATTTAAAGTTCACTATCGGCATCGCGATACCATGTATCACATCACTATTCATCAAAAAAATATTGCTGGTAAATTGACTGTGTCGGTAGATGGGGTAAACCAGGAAGCTAATGTTGTCTCTTTAATTGACGATACAAGAGAGCATTTTGTCGAAGTGCTGCTATTTACTGATCCTGTTAAAGAGAATACTAAAGTCAAACTTATAAATGCCACTTAATGGCATACACTGAAGAATAACGAAGACGATTATGAAACCAGCTAAAAGAAGCATACTCACAATTAATGGAGGTTCATCCAGCATTAAGTTTGCTTTGTATGAAATTGACGGTGCTCTTAAACAACTATTATCCGGTGAAATAGAAAATATTGGTACAGGAAACACCAGGCTTAGTTTTAATGATTTCAATACTGACCAAAAAAACAACATCAGTATGAATGCTGATGGCTACAACAATGTGGCATTTTTTTTGATTGACTGGCTTGAAAAACAAGGATACTTTGTTTCAGTCAGCGCTATAGGACACAGAATAGTTCAGGGGATGAAGCATTCAGTACCCGAATTGATCACTCATGAATTATTGGTTGATTTGAAAAACATCAGCGCTTATGATCCGGACCATTTACCCGGAGAGATAAAATTGATCGAACTATTCAGAAAACACTATCCATCATTACCGAAAATAGCCTGTTTTGATACTGCATTTCATACCTCTATCCCCATAG
>CAIYVS010000469.1 GCA_903929655.1 uncultured Bacteroidota bacterium
AGCAATGTTATTAAATACGCAGCGAAAGTAAAAAGCGATGCTAAAAATGATAACGCAGCATTGATCTTATATGCTTTTCTAATGGCAACAATAAGATAAACGAATATGCCTGTAAGTGAACAGGCCAATATGATTCTGCTCCCTGCATCAAATGGATATAAATTGTCCAACGTGAGAAATGAAAAGCAAAATGAATGATAATGCAGGGAAAAAATAATATGGTCCACATAAAAAAGCCCCTTACGTCTATAAAATAACAGTTTCATAAGGACAGCCATTAAAGGGATCATAAAGAAAAATATTTTAGGAACAGCGTGAAATATTTTTTCATTTAATTCTTTTCCTGCTTCAGTATCACTATCCATTTCATCTGCTTTTTTATCGAAATTGTGGATGAAATTTTGTACAAATTTGTGTTTTCTATGGTTGGCAGTATCTTTTACCAAAGTCGTTTTATGGCTTGCACCATCTGTTTTGTACACTTTTTTATTTTCCGTTTGATTACCCAGATCAAGTGACGAGGTAAAAAAGAAAATAAAACTTATAAAGATATAAAGAGAAATGGGTGGAATATATCTTGCCCTTTGTTTATCCCAATAGGCTAAAGTTAATTTGCCGGGACTAACCCATAAGGCCTTCAATGTTTGCCAGAACTTGGAATCGTAATGAAAATAATGCCCGAAAAAATGGACAATTAATCCCCATGTTGTTTCTTTATGCAAGTGGGTAGCTTGTCCGCATTTAGAACAATAATCATCTATGGCATGATTGCCGCAATTGGGACATACAATATATGGTTTTTGATTTTGAGACATTTTCTGTTATAATAAGCAAGTTTATATAATTTAGTTCACTTTACTAAGTAAAGGATACAAGCACAGCTATGCCCAATATTACAATCACAGTAAAAATCGTAAAATAGCATGCCCCGATTATCAGCGAATATGCTAGGGATCTCAGCAAAATAGTTTTATAAACATTTCTTAATGCTAATGCCAGATAAATAAGCACTAAAATAAAACCCACCAGTTTTAATGATACAAATAAATGGCCTATAAGAGCGATGATGGAGCTTAAAAGAGAAACAGAGAATAAAAGAGAATGGATATGTACTGAAAAAATAGCATGGTCAACAAAGCTTATGTTTTTTTGTTTCAGAAATAGCAGTTTTGTTAATAATGCCATTAGTGGTACCATAAAGAAAAATATCTTCGGCACCTGGTGCATCACTCTTTCTACCAAGGGAAACAATAATGCAGGGTCAGAACTTATTTTAAAATATTTTGCTTGATAGCTATTAGTTTGGGTGCCGGCCTTCCCCGATTGAGAAAGCGTTTGGTTCATTTTTTGTTTTTCTGAATTGTATATTTTGTTATTAGATGTAGAACTTACAAGTTTTGCCTGTTCAGGTGCCAGCATAAACAGAATAATAAAATACACCGCACTGATAAATACATAGAGTGATACAGGAGAAAGATACCTGCCCCTCTGTTTATTCCAATATGCGAGAGTCAGCATGCCTGGTTTAAACCATAGAGCCTTTAATGTTTGCCAGAACTTAGAATCATAATGAAAATAATGCTCAAAGAAATGAAGGATCAGTCCCCATAAAGTATCGTCATGCAGATGTGTAGCC
>CAIYVS010000470.1 GCA_903929655.1 uncultured Bacteroidota bacterium
ACAAGGTTATAATATCCAGGGCATAGATATAACTCCATGTTTGATAAAGCAAGCTAAAAGTACAGCAAAGAAAGAAAATTTGAAAACAGGCCCGGGATATTATTGTTAGGAAAACACAGCAAACTTTAGATGTATTAAACAGCAATGATGCAAATTCACTTAAGAAATTTTATAAGCTTATTTGGACTGATCCGGAAATAGCAACGATTGTAGCGCAACTTA
This sequence comes from uncultured Bacteroidota bacterium, assembly GCA_903929655.1. Taxonomy (GTDB): domain Bacteria; phylum Bacteroidota; class Bacteroidia; order Chitinophagales; family Chitinophagaceae; genus JABDGU01. The sequence continues at coordinate 223 of CAIYVS010000470.1, forward strand.
CTGAGATTAACTCCACTTTAAAAAAGGCTACTTACACTGAGTTTAGTAGCACTATCTACAAATCATTTACAAATATTTTTAAAGATAATTTATATGCAGGTGATGTCTTTAATGTTCATTTAATCCCTACCAATAATTATGCTTTCACTCAAAGTATTCCCTTCAATAAATTTACTATAGCATATTATAATGCTACCATTAAAGACTTGGATACAATAATGAATGTTCCGAGTCAATATGGTAAAATTACTCCTTTAAAAAATATAACAGCCTTGGACAGGTACCTTACCGTACAATATGGCGTGGCAGATTCCTTATTAAAACAATACAGAAAGAATACCAATGGAAAATTTGATTTGGGCTTTTATAATGCTTTGGATAGCTTTCATGTTAGACTAAATAGGAATGATACTTTTTTAACTTTAAAATATTATTTAACACTACCCTGGTTCAAAGAATGGTTTTGGTACAGAGGAGGCGACTTAAAATTGAATCCACTAGATTTTACTTCTGATAATGTTATTAAAAACAACCCGAAATCTGACCTGAAGAAAGCTGGAATTTATAACAGGTATATAGATTCACTGATAGAGCGGTATATTCAATATGACACTGTGCAAAAAATTGCAGAGTTTAAAACTATACTCAAAGAAAAAGACAATGGGAATGATGTGTTTAGCTTACCTGATCTTTCAGATTCTTTGAATAAAATAAATGATTCAATGAAAAACAGTTTGTTAATAACAGATATAACACTAAATAAGGTCAGCATTCCCACTCAAGGCAGATTTTATAATTTTTCAGCTGTAACAGATATCACATTTCCAAACAATATTAAACATATTAAAAATGAATATGGTTATGTTAAAAATAATGATAAATATCTTAAAATGGCCGTGAGAACTGATGAGACTAAAGTTATCATTATTCATAATATTAAAGGAACTATTAAAGTGGGAATAACAGAGAGCAATACGCCAATTATTGATAGGTCATCTTTCCAGTCTGGAACTGATACGGTCATATCACAATTAGGGCAATTGGCCGCAATTGTAGCTAAATTTACTCCCTATGCAAGCTGGCTAAATCTTATTGCTGTACCCAGTCAACAATACGCTTCTCCTACGCGGGAGTATAATAAGAAGGTGCTTGTTGCTAAAACCGCAGATAGCGTATTTGACGATAGCATATTGCTGTCAAACTTCATAAACTCGAGTTCGCCTGCTACCGAACCCTTGCAGGGCAAAACAGATAATAACCCAATGTATTCCTCAAAAATTGTTGAAACCCAAACAAGCGATGACCCTGTAAAAAAGAATGTAGGCGTGTTTTATTATGCTTCTGTTACGGATACAACTTGGATTAAAAAATTCTCCTACAAAATCGGCAAAAATTACCGCTTCCAGCTAGGATCTGGGATAGCGTACACATTAAATCCTTACAATCAATCTGTCGTTTCCCCAAATAACGGCCAGATAACAATTACAAATAATATACAGCAATACCGTTTCATTGTAAGCCTGCATACTTATCTCATCAAAGGCCTTTTCCTCCAGGATGACAGGGTCCTTGGCCGCTTTTCGGAAAGATTGTCCTTAACTACAGGAGTAGGCATACCAGACCCATTGGGTAATGTCTATATTGGCTTGTCATATGACCCATGGCCCGGTCTTAAATTTACATGTGGTTATCATTTAGACAGAAATGATAATTACCTTATTCAAAATAATACGATTGTGGAACAACAATTAAGATATAAGGTTGCAGGAAATTTTATTTCGTTGGAAAATAGACCCAACAAGTTTTATTAATCTCTTAAATGTATTTAAAAAGCAGTAGTATGAAACACTTAATTTGGATACTTATAGTTACTATATCGCTTGCAGCCTGCATTAAACAAAGTACCTTACAGGATAGTCAATATTATATAAGGGGCAGGTTATTTCTTACTGATACAATAACACAAAACCTTATCGGGATGCCTTTATCTAATAAAAAAGTTTCTGTTTCAGATAATCCAAATGATTCTTTAAATTTCATTTATCAAATAAAAACAGATTCCTCCGGTTATTTCGTTTTCAATTTATTGAGTCAAAAAGCCGGAAATTATGTTGTAAGATTTAGTGACAGCATTGGTTCTTATCTTTATTCCGGCAAAACAATAGTTGATAAAGATTCTAATAATATTGTAGTAAATGTTTCCCTTGACATGGTTGCTCAAAATGGTTTTGTAGTTTATTTAAAGGATAGTTTAGGCGGTTATATTCCAAATGCAACGGTTTTACTATACAATAGCGAGGTTTTAGCTAATATTAATGACCCCTCAGGTGCGATGCAAACCCTTTATTCAGATTCACATGGAAGAATATTTAAAATCAATCTTCCTATTGCTGATTATTTTTTAAATGCTTCGAAACAATCAGGTAGCATAAGTTTGATACGATTAAATAAGAAAATTCCGATTTCTTCAGAAAGTGGTATTATTAGAGATACCATGATCCTGAAGTAACTTACTTCCTCCAATACCACTCATCCTTCTTCGGAGCAGCCTCCAATTGCTTCCAGTAAGCAGAAGTAACAACCTCACCGGCTGGAGTAAGCAATTCACGGTTAAAGACTGCATTAATAGGACTAAAAGTAACATCAGTAACACCCACAGTAAAAGTCTCAGGTGGTGGTGGTGGAGCTTCAACAGGAGCAGGTGGTGGTGCATCAGGGCTTGTAGCGGGTGCCGGCTTGGCTGCTGCAACTTTGGGCGGAGGGCTCTTTACCACCACAACCGTAAAACCATTCAATTCCAGTATCTTTTTCAGGAAATCTACACGCTCCGGCGTACAGTTCTTTTCAACTATTGCACACTTGATATCTTCCAGGTCCTCAAAAGCATGATTCGGATTAAGTGCCATCTTTATTTACCTATTAATGTATTAATGTTCTCAAATAAGCCAGTTGCAAAACCCGTCACCACGACCCCTATCATACACACAGCCAAGGCCAGCTTAATAGAATTGCTGCCCTTCAGCTTTGCAATAGGTGTTTCATTTTTATCCATAAAAATAGAACGCACGATCCTTAAATAATAGTAAAGCGACACCACCATATTCATCACAGCTATCGTCACCAAAACATAATTCCCTTTGCCAGCTCCCGCAGTCACCAAAAACATCTTCCCGAAGAAACCAGCAGTAGGCGGTATGCCTGCCAGGGAGAATAAAGAAATGGTAAGTACCCAGCTCAGCGTAGGGTTGTTTGCATAAAAACCTTTATAGTCTGTTATCTCTTCCTTGCCCGCATGCGCAGACACCAAAGCAATCACCCCAAAAGCCCCCAGGTTCGAAAAAGTATAAACGATCAGGAAGTAAATAGCAGAAGTAGCGCCCGCACCCGTACCAGATGAAAGCCCCAGCAAAATATACCCCACCTGTGCAATAGATGAAAAAGCAAGAAATCGCTTGATATTATTCTGCCGTATAGCAAAAAGATTACCGATAGTAATAGTGAGCACGATCGTCAGGTAAAGCATATTATACCACATCCCCTCAAAACTGCGGAACAAAGTGAACAACACAGAAATAAAAATGAATACGATAGAACCTTTGGAAATAACAGATAAATACGACGTTACCGGAACAGGGGCACCTTCATACACATCCGCAGTCCACAAATGGAAGGGCACAGCAGAAAGTTTAAACGCAAAACCCGTAAAAATAAAAATGAAAGAGAACAACTGCAATTCAGAACCTGTAAGATGTTTAGGCATCTCCGCAAAATTCAGCGTCCCCGTAGTGCCATACAGCAAAGAGATGCCGAACAAAGTAATGCAGGAAGCAAAAGCTGATGATAAGATCATCTTCATCGCTGCTTCACTTGATTTTCTCTTTTCCAGGTCCAGGTTGGCAAGCGCAGCAAGAGGTATACTGGAAAGTTCCAGCCCCAAAAAGAACATCAGGAAATTACCGCTGGATATCATAAAATCCATACCCAGCAAAGTAGTAAGCAACAGCACATAAAACTCGAGTAAATGTTTATGATTCTTTAACCAGTCAAAAGCCTGCAAAGAAACGATTAGTGTACCCAGGTTCAATATATTCTTTTCCAGCGCAATCACATTATTGGTATGGAACATCCCGTTAAACAGTTCCCCGCTCGCATTAAAAAAGAAACCAAAAACAAAATTGGCGGCCAATAAAATATTAGTCAGGTTCAGCAACGCGACATGATTCTTGTCGTTGGTAAAAACCTTAAGAGAAAGCAGGATGAAAATGATAAGCGTTAAGCTCATCTCCGATTTCATCAATATTAAAAAATCAATGCTCATTTTCAATTCAATATTTTTAAAAACCCACAACCCAATCCCTAATTCCTATTTTAAACCAACTACCCCTCTCGAAATATTATCCATGATCACATGCGTATCAGGCAATATCAGTCCATTCAACAAAAAAGGTGCGATACCTATTACTACGATACCGGCTATAAGCAAACCGGAAGCCAATTTTTCATTCCACCTTGCATCTGGTATAGTAACAAACTCCTGGTTCTTGATAGGCCCCATAACTGATGAACCCACCGCCCTAAGTATATACACCGCCGTCACAACTATAGAAGCACAAGCCAAAACAGTTGCCACATGATTAAACATACCACTACGCTGCCATGCCCCCATAAACACAGTCATCTCGGCCACAAAACCAGAGAAGCCCGGCAAACCCAAAGAACACAAACCTGCAATAACAAACACTGTAATAATAAAAGGAATCGCCTTCAGCAAACCGCCCAATTGTGCCACCATCCTTGTATGCGTACGCTCATAGATCATACCTATAGCGCCGAAGAAGAGGGCTGTCATCAATCCGTGAGATACCATTTGCATTACTGCCCCGGTTATAGCAGTTTGGGTCAGCATACCAATACCAAATAATATAAAGCCGCAATGGCTCACTGAAGAATATGCGTTGATATACTTCAGGTCTGTTTGCATCAGGGTAGCAAAAGCGCCATAAATAATAGCTATAGTAGAAAGCAGTATGATGATCCATGAATACTCATGGGCGGCTTCGGGCATCAAATAGGTAGCCACTCGCAGACAGCCATAACCGCCCAGCTTCATAGATATCCCCGCTAAAAACATAGACGCTGCAGTTGGTGCAGAAGAGTGCCCGTCGGGCACCCAGGTATGGAAAGGGAACAAAGCAGTGAATACCCCAAAGCCTACAAACATCAATGGAAATATAAATCGCTGCGCCTCTATCGGAATATGCTGATGCGCAATTTGCAGCAGGTCAAAAGTATGCTTGCCATTTATTGCTGTGGTATTAAAATATAAGCATAACAAACCTATCAGCACAAGAGCAGAACCAGACATCAGCATCAGCGCCAGTTTCATAGCGCTGTATTCTTTCTTGCCACTACCCCAAATACCTATCAATAAGAACTTTGGAATAACCGCTACTTCCAGGAAGAAGAACATCGTGAAGAGGTCCAGCGAAATAAAGAAACCATACGCACCCACACTTAATAACAGCAGCAGGAAGAAAAACTCTTTACTAAGCCTCTTGATATTCCATGAAACCAGCACCCCGGCCACTACAACAATAGCCGTCAGCATCAACATGGCAATAGATATACCGTCTATGCCCACATAATATTCTATGCCCAGTGCAGGGTACCATGCATACCTCGATTCAAAAAGCATCTGCGATGTATTGCCTCCTGTCCTTGCTCCCATGTAAGCAAACATAGTATATGTGGCCAGGCCGAGTTGCCCGAGCGAACCGATGAACGAAACCCATTTCACCTGTGTGGAATTGCTGCAGAAAAGCACAGCAATTGCTGTAAGCAAAGGAACTAATATGAGTAATGATAAATTCATTTATAACTCTTTTACTAAATAATTAAACAAACACCACTTATCAAGCTTTCAACCAATCAACTATTCAACCTACTTCCACAAATAGATAAACAACAATACAAATCCTATTACACCGCTAAAAAAGTAAATAGAATATTGCTGCAGTTTACCTGATTGTAATGCTTTTATTGAATAAGATGTTTTTTCTGTTATCGTTGCTATCATGTTCATAGTGCCATCCACCACATTCCTGTCAAACCAGGCAGCCGGGCGCCCTATAAGATTGAATATCACCTTTTTTGTAATAAAAAGATATATCTCGTCAACATAAAATTTATTATACGCATTTTTATATAAACGCTTCATGCTGTCAACCATATTCTGGGGCCTTGCATTTTCTTTCTTATAAAAACTATACGCCAGCCATATACCCGCAGCAGCCAGGAGCACAGGGGCTACAGAAAAGCCAATATGAAACTCCGTCAGCAATTCCTTCCCATCAGATGTCACCAATTTCCCAAAAGGCACGAAGCCCGCAATTAAAGAAAGTGCACCCAGTATTACCAAAGGCATCAGCATAGAAACCGTACCCTCGCTATGATGCACGTGGCCATCTCCCTCTCCTTTGGAGAGGGCCGGGGTGAGGCTTTTATTCCAAAAAATACTGAAATACAAACGGAACATATAAAATGCAGTAATTGCCGCGGTAACAACCGCTACAACATAAATCAGTTTATTTGATTGGAAAGCAGCCTGCAGAATTTCTTCCTTACTGAAGAAACCTGCAAACGGGGGAATACCCGCAATAGCCAAACAAGCTACAAGGAATGTGATATGTGTAACAGGCATTAACTTTCGCAACCCGCCCATATCCTTCATTTCATTGCTATGTACATAATGTATCACAGCACCCGCACCAAGGAATAACAATGCCTTGAACATAGCATGTGTAAACAAATGGAACATAGAGGCCATATAGCCTAAGCCATGCTCACCACCATATCCCGATACACCCAGCGCAAACATCATATACCCTATCTGCGACATAGTAGAATAGGCCAGTACCCGCTTGATATCAGTTTGTGTACAAGCAATAATAGCCGCAAAAAAGGATGAAAAAATACCCACATAAGCCACCACATCCAAAGCAGATGGACATGACAGGGAATAGATCGGGAATAGCCTCGCTACTAAAAACACACCAGCCACAACCATTGTAGCAGCATGTATCAAAGCAGATACCGGCGTCGGGCCTTCCATAGCATCCGGCAGCCAGATATGTAAAGGAAACATTGCCGATTTACCCGCACCACCTATAAACACCAGTACTAATCCCCACATTAAAGCCGACATACCCATGAAGGATGCAGATGTAATCGCATTCAACTGGTCAGTAGGAGTAGTCAATCTTGTTATCAAAGTCTGGAAATCCAGTGTTCCCGAATAAAAAGCCAGTATTAGTATCCCTATCAGGAAGCCAAGGTCTGCAAAGCGGGTAACAATAAATGCCTTCTTAGCCGCAGCCACTGCCGATGGCCTGTCAAAATAAAACCCAATCAGCAAATAAGACGATACGCCCACCAGTTCCCAGAATATATATATCTGGAAGATATTGGACGAAAGCACCAACCCAAGCATAGAGAATGTAAAAAGCCCAAGGAAACCATAATAAGTAGCATAACGCTCCTCACCTTTCATATATCCTAAGCTGTAAATATGCACCATTAAAGAAATAAAAGTCACCACCAGGATCATCATCACAGAAATAGGATCCAGCAGGATGCCCATATCAATAGAAACATTAGGCGAGAACTGCAACCATTCAAACTTTATCGGAATTAACTGCTGGTAAACACCATTTACTTTCCCCACCTGGAAAAAATACTGGAAAGCCACAACAACGGAAAGCACAAAAGAACCTAATATGGAAAGTGTTCCCAGCATCCCGCAAAATTTTGGAAATGCATGCTTCCCCACCAGTGCTATCAGCACAAAGCAGAAAATGGGCAACAGTGGTATCAATGCTATTAAACCGGCGCTCAGCATATTTTAATATTTCATTGTGTCTGCATCCTCTATGTCTATCGACTTATAGTTACGATACAGGTTAATAATTATAGCAATCGCTACCGCAGCCTCTGCAGCCGCAATAGTGATGATAAATACAGTAAAGAACAAACCGTCCAGCTTGTCAGAGTAAAGGAATTTATTGAAAGCTATAAAATTGATATTGATACTGTTCAATATCAGTTCTATCGACATCAGCATCGTTATCATATTCCGGCGTGTAAGAAAACCGTACACTCCTATGAAAAACAAAGCTATACTTACAAATAATATATGCAGTAAACCTATACCCATTACAAACTTGCATTTAATGGTTCATCAATATCTTCCGGCACCTTTAACTCATTCCCTTTCAACATGTCTTCATCAGGATGCTTTACCTTTATTGCAATCACAATACAACCTATCATTGCAGCCAGTAACAGCATACTCACTACCTCAAATGGAAGTATATACCCAAATTGTGTAGTACTCAGCATTTGCGTTCCTATATTATTTACACTTGGCTCCACTGTTGCATTCAAAGTTGGTATGAACTCCTGTTTTTTGATAAGCGACATCGTCAGTGCAAAAGCAAAAGCCGTGGCCAGGAACGAAAACAAGGCCCGCACCAATGCCGGCTTTTTCATATCCCTGCCCGATTCATGTGTAAGGAAAACCGAGAAAATGATCAGTACCACAATACCGCCCACATATACTATTACCTGAACAGCCGCAATAAATTCATAGTTCAGGTAAAAATATAAACCCGCAATACCTATCAGCGAAAACAAAAGATAAATAGCTGCACGGAATATTTTCCGGCTAATAACCGATAAGATGCCCCCTCCTAAAATAAGGGCAGCCAAAATATAAAATATAACAGTAGAGGCATTCATCATTCAACTCCCTCCATTAGTTTAGAATCAGGTTTGTTCAGCACTTTCTTTAATGTCTTTTTATCATACACGCTATGTTCAAAAGCATTCGACATCACTATTGCATCGGATGGGCAAGCCACTACACATAAATTACACATAGTGCACAAGTCAAGATGATAAACAAAAGTGTCAATTCTTTTCTTCTTCTTGCCATCAGCCTGCACTTCCTGTTTTGTTATGATCTTGATAGTTCCGTTAGGACAGGCAATCTCGCATGCCTGGCAACCCGTGCAACGGTGTTCGTTGTTTTCATCATGTGGCATCACCACCTCTCCCCTGAAACGGTCCGCCATTTTCAGCGTAGCCCGGTTGTCCGGGTATTGCTCAGTGAGGATTTCCTTAGGATGCGTAAAATAATATCCAGTCAGTTTCATCCCCTTAAATAAGGATTTTGCCGACTTGAATATTACTCCGAAATAATCTTTTAAAAACATCTTTAGTTTTTCGTTTTCAATCTAATTGCAATTCTTTTTCTTGTTTTTTAATATGTAATATCTCTAAAACCTTTTGCTTTCCAAAATGATCACTTTCATTTACTGGTTTATAATTAAATTCTTTAGTATCATCATGAATTTCTGCAATGGTATTCCAATCAACAAAAATCTGTTTACCTATTTTATATAAAGTGCCTTCAACAGCCATAATAAGTTTTAAAGATGAATCTGTAGTCTCTGGAGATATAGCAATATTAAAGCCTACACCACTCCCGGATTTGGTTTTAACACTGGGATAATAAACACCTCCTTTCCCATTATTAATAACCATCTGAGTAAATATAGCTGATATCATGTAAAGGAAGTCGGGATCATTTGGCTTTATTTCTTTTGCAAATTCATCCGCTATAAATTCATTAATTGTCAAAAAAAATTTAGTCTCTTCTTCGCTAAAATCTTTTAATTTATTCTTATAATAATTATTAAGGGCATTTATACTATCGCTCTGTTCTATAAACTCCGAATTAAAACAGGCGGCATAAAGAGAGATTTCTTTCTTTACTTCCCATTTACTAAATGTAATTTTTTCTTCCCCATCTAAATCATTTCTAAGCAAATTAGACACTTCCAAACATGCTGTTATAGCTGGTTCCTTTAAATCATTTACTTCTTTTTTATTGGGAAATGGACAAGCATAAAGCATAGTATGTTCGGGTATACTTGCTCTCATGTATTTTTTATTACATCGCAAAGGTGCGTAAGAAAGTTGATTACGAGTTGTAAAAGTTTCATTTATATTATTTGGCCTTGCACGTATCAATAGTTTTCCAGGGTTCAATGGAATTTCTACTATTGGAAACTTACTGAATTTAGCTAATAGTGACAAAA
>CAIYVS010000471.1 GCA_903929655.1 uncultured Bacteroidota bacterium
TTAACAGTCAGGTCTTTATCTGTCATATAGTGCTGATATTTGTTAAAAACTGATTTGGTCTGTTCGATATCATTAATAAATAACCTGTTTCCTTTTTTCTCGATCTTAAAGCCTTTAATGCGGTCAATCAGTCCATCATCCTGCATTTGTGTGAGCATTTTATCGTATGCCGGGGCGCTTACGTGTATATCGCCATTATCGTTGTCTGAATTAGCATAAGCATAGGCAATTTCCTTTTTATGTTTAGGTTCATCTTCTTTATCGTCGCTTAAAACCTGAATTGAGCCTACTTTACAGCCGTGCCTGTTTGTTTCTTCTATTTCCTTATTTATCTCGTCTATTTTCTTTTTTATTTTGATGGTCATTTCCTTTTGTTCCTTAGCGTCTGGCATTTCCTTTTTAATCTCTTCGAGTTTGGTCTGCAACGTTTTTGATACTTCGGTCCAGTCTACTTCTTTTAGTGCATTTCCAGCTTCTTTCATGGCGTCGCTTAGATCCTTTCCTATTTTATCAAAGTCTATGGACTTCATGGCGTCGTCGATTGAAGCAGAGATATCTTCATCTTTGGTGGTTTTGCCATCTGATTTTTTAATGATGGTTTCTTTCTTTATAATTTTTTTATTGACATGGTCTTCGTCTGCAAGTTCCTTCCTCAGTTTTTCTCTTTCTTCTTTTGGCATTTTGTCTAGTGAGCGATATTCTTTTTTGTTGCCGTTATCATCTATGATAATGATTCTAGTCTTACTAATTGAGGTAGTATCGCTTTCGGCGTGTCGTTTGCCGGTTTTTTGTGCAAATCCGGGTGTAAACCAAGTAATGGAGAGGACGAGTACTGCTATGAGTATGATTGCTGTACCGACCTGCGCATAGTTTATTGAATGTTTTTTCATTTCTGTAATTCGTTTAATGCGGTTAAATAATTGATTTTTATTCCCGGTGGCAGCTAAGGCAATGTCGGCTGTCTCGTTGCGCTGAGCTTCCAGAACGGCCAATGCTTTAACATAGGGGAGGGATGAGCTTGTATTGGCAACTACAAGATCGTCGCAGCAGTGTTCCCGTTCCCTGCGTATGACGGATGATATCCACCATATAAATGGATTGAAGAACAGAACTGTTTCCACGATGGTTTGAAAAATATTCAACAGGTAATCATGACGTTTGATGTGTGCCAGTTCGTGGAGGAGTATTGCCTCCAACTGGTCTATACTTAACTGGTTGATGCTTGCCAGGGGTAATAGGATGATGGGTTTTATCAAGCCCATCATCATGGGCACGTTGATGCGGTCTGATAAAAAGAATTTTACCGGGCGGGCAATATTTAATTGCAATTTCCATTGGGCAAACAGACTTTTCATTTTTTCTGTGGGTTGTACTATTCCGTGTTTACGCAGGGCCTTTATACTTAAAAGGTTCAGGATAAAGCGGGAAAGCATCAGCAAGAGGCCAATAATGTATATGCCGACTATTAATGGCATATTCTTTTCCAGTTGTGGCGCGAGCTGATGTATTATATTGCCTGAGCCAGCAGTATTGGGCAAGGTGATAATGGATGTGGTTTTGCCGGTGCCCAAATCTGCTCCCGACTCTGTAACAAGTACTGTTATTTTCTGGAGGTGCTGCCAGCCGGTGTACCAGGTATCGGCAAACCAGGCAAAGAGGGTAGTGAAGAGCAGCATAGAAATATGATACCTAGTGCGGGCTTCTGCATTTTTAAGGAGTTTTAATAAAACAAATAAAGCAGCAGCGACTATGAGGCCCTGCCAGAGGGTATATAACAATGCCCACCCTATAGATTGCACCAGGAGGGGTGCTGCGGATAATAAGCTGTTATTCATAAAAACTCATTTTTAGTTGTTATTAAAACCTGTTTAAAACATTGCTTTAATTGTATCATGTTGCCTACTCAAAGTCTTAAATTTTGGCTAAAGCCTTTCTATTCATTATTCCTGTCCCCGGCCTAAAGTCCGGGGCAATATCTGTAAAAATGCTCATCAGCTTTTTGTTTTCTTTTCTACTTCTTTTAAATACTCCATAATCTGATCCAGTTCTTTTTTATCTGTTTTATGATTGCCCAATGCCTGCATGACGAGTTGTGATGCTGAGCCATTAAATACATTGTCGATCATTCGCTTCAGTAATTGTCCCTGTGTTTGCTGTTGTGATACTGCTGCCTGGTAAACATGGCTTTTATTGCCTGTGTCGCGTTTCAGCAGTTTTTTTTCAAACATGATCTGCATTAGTTTGAGGGTGGTGGTGTAGCCTGCGTCTTTATTTTCTCCAAGTATCTCATGCACTTCGCGTACTGTACTGGGACCCTTTTGCCAAAGGATGTTCAGTATTTCCATTTCGCTGTCTGTTGGTCTTGTTGCTTTGGTCATTTTTATAGTATTTTTTGATGGGGTTTATTCATGATTGTTTTGCCTACGAATATTTTCGTAAACAAACCTACGAATATTTTCGTAAGTTCCAAATTTTGTAAGCAGTATTTTATAGAATCAAGGAATTTTTGGAATTTCTTAACATGTCTGAATTTGGATTTATTGGATTAGGGGATAAGACAGATGTGTTAGAGATAAAAGGAAGTTTAATTTTCTTCTTCGTAGTATATCTTGTAATATTTTCTGCCGTCCCTGTCTACTCCTTTTTCTATGAGTTCTTTGTCTCCGTGTATGTAGATGTGGAAGTTTTTATCGAGTTTTAAAACACTTTTAAATACGCGGGATTGTTTTTTTACGGCTTGTGCTGATATTTCAAAGCTGTCGGATAGTTCTATTTCGTTTTCCTGCTGGTATTCGCCTTTGTAGCGTTTAAATGATTTGATGAGGTCTTTGTCCTGGAAAACGTCTTGCACAAATTCTTTTTCGTCGAACTGGTCATTTTCTTTAAAGAATTGTATGGAGCGGTTGAGGTATTCTATCTGGTCGGTTTTGTTTACTTCGTATTCTTTGGCTATCTGTTCTGTAACGAAGGTCTTGGCGATGCTTAATAATTGGCTGGTTTGATGGAACTCGTTGCTGATGGGTCTTACTTGCAGGAACTGGTCTTTCCAGTATTGGGCTTCTGCGGCGCGGCTTGCGTTGTCGAGTATGACCATTTTAAAGCCGGCATCTTCATTGGTGTTGAATATGATGCAGCCTTTGTCTATGTTTTTAATTTCGAAACCAAAGTCGTGGTTAATACTGAATTTGGACCTTTGAGAGTTCATTTTTAAATAGGGTATATTAGATTCCGATTTAAATATGCCTATGGCATCCAGGGGTTCTCCGTCCAGTATCGCATTTTTAAAATAGGCGATGTTTAGTTCGCCTTCCTGAATTTTGGGATGCAGTGATTGTTCGTAGAGTAGTTTGGCGATGTCTTGTGATGAATTGATAAACTTCTTTTTACCTGAAAAAACGCCCCTGAGTATGGTGTAAACTTCATTCATGTCCAGCTTTACAGAGTGGACAAAGGCGTAAAGTTCTTCTGGTTTTACAGATGTGAAGAAGTATTTTAAGAGATATTCTTTTGTTGAGTTGTCGATGTTAGATTCCTCGGATGATAGTGTGCATTTTTCATCCCTGAATTTATTGCCAACATGGTGGGTTATGAGGTTTTCGAGCTCTGTTTCTGCGAAATCTATTGTGGTCATTAATTGTGTCGCTTTATTGGAAAGTGGGTGAAATTATTGAAATACAATGAGATTTGTTAAAGGATCGTCAACATTGTGGAGTGTCTATTGAGATTGCTTTGTCGTGGCTAGGCACAAGGCTATGCTATTACTCCCCGCAATGACGTGAGAGTAATTAAGCTACTTACAGGTTCTCTGCAAGCCTTCGACGGGGCTCAGGTTGACAATAACTTCGACAGTGACGTGGGAGTAATTAAGCTACTTACAGGTTCTCTGCAAGCCTTCGACGGGGCTCAGGCTGACAATAACTTCGACAGTGACGTGGGAGTAATTAAGCTACTTGCAGGTTCTCTGTAAGCCTTCGACGGGCTCGGGCTGACAATAACTTCGACGGTGACGTGGGAGTAATTAAGCTACACCACTTTATTTCAGGGGATACCTCACCCGAAGAAAAATCGGGTTCGGTATGACGGTTTGTATGGGGCAGGGGAGTGCAAGAAACAAAAAGCCCTGATTATTCATCAGAGCTTTTAGGGCATATTTTTTTACTAAATTTTTATGCATGTACTGCAAATTGGCCTACCTGGTAGCCGCCTGCCTGAACGCGAAAGGCAATATTGATGCGGTTGTAGGTATTGATGGTAGTAACTGCCAGTGTGAGGGCTATTAATTCTTCTTCGGAAAATTGTGTGCTTGCTTCTGCATAAATTTCATCAGATACGCCTGTTGCTGTAAGTTTTGTGAGCGTTTCTGCCCATGCGAGTGCTGCACGTTCGCGCGCGTTGTAGAATGGAGCTTCGCGCCAGGCATCGAGTACATAAAGGCGCTGTTCGCTTTCTCCGGCTGCACGCAGGTCTTTTGAATGCATATCCAGGCAGAAGGCACAGCCGTTTATCTGTGATACCCTGTAATAGATAAGGTTTAAAAGCGATTCATCAAGTGGTGATTTAGCAAGGTAAGAGCTTATGCCATACAATGCTTTAAACGCGTTTTGCCCTTTTTCGAGCAAGTTCAGTCTCTGTTCCATTTGTTTTGTTGTTTTGATTGAATAATTGAATTACGTACTAATGACGAATGCAATGAGCGAACCCGGACAAGATGGGGTAATTTTTATGGGAATATTAAATGAGCTTATGTGAATGCTTTAAGGTGCGCTCATTTATCTGTCAGGTTTGTTTATTTGTTTTGCCTTTCCTGCTAATATAGAGGGAGATACCAGTAATATCCGTCTGCATTCCAACTGATCTTCGCCTCTATGCCGCTTTGCCATTTCGGATAGAAGAAAAAGCCTTCGTACAATAAGAATAATATGGATTAATTTTTTAAAAAATTTATGCACTTTGATTTGTATTTATTAAAATAAACATTATTTTTATTTTATAGAATTTTCTAAATTTTATTTACCATAAAAATCATCTCATGAAAAATTATTCAAAAAAACTCGCCGTATTACTTGTATGTATTGCTTGTACGAGTTGTTGTATTACAAAATCTTTTGGGCAATGTACATTAGACCTGAGCCAATGGCATACTGTATTTGCTGATGACTTTACTACTGAATCAAACGTCTGCGATTTATTAAATCATGGTTGGGTGATGGGCACGCCCATATATAACAGAAACACAATAGGTAGTAATAATACCATAATTGACAATCTCCAGTCGGATGATTATATATATTCCTCCCCTTATGCGTATCTAGATGATCATGGCCTGGTGGTAGGCAAAGCCACCGAGCGTGAAGTTCACTTGATACAGTACCAGGGAAAACAAATGGTAGCACTTACGTGTGAAACTTATGGTATGAATTCACCGAATTGTACTTACCCAGCACAGCCAGCATGCAGCTATCCAATTCTGCCTTGTGCATATTCAAATCTTAGCAATAATTATACAAGTTACCCAACTCCGCAGTACGAATTTGGCAATATTTCTACTACATATACCGATTTCCCCCAATGCGCACCAAGTTCCTGCAATTCACAATGGTCTGGTTTGAAGACTGCCCCAGGTATGTTGTATGGCGCTATTGAAATAAGGTGTAAACTATCATCTGATTTAGTTCAACCTCTTTCAGACCCAATTCTTTACAATGATAATCCCGGCGGGCTACAAGCTGACGGGGGGGCATATGAATATAATGCAGCATGGCTGGATGGCTCAAACATCTGGCCACCGGAAATTGATTTATTTGAGCATCATTCAGGAGACGATTATTTTTTCAGTACTGACCATTGGCACAGAAACGCAAGTTCCGCGCAAGCTACAGATCTAAGCTCAACCAATTATCGCTATAACTGGCCGGGATTTAACTTAAATGATGATTTCCATACCTGGACAGTAGTTTGGACACCTACCGAAATAACCTGGTTTTTTGATGGTGTGCAATTGAAAAAAGACAATACTCCATGCCACCTGCCAGATTTTGGTGTTAATTATAATAGCTACACTAATTACCAGTCAGCTACTTCTAATATTTGTGACCCTAATACACCTCCTCCTGCAAATTCATCACCCGATTTTCAAACTTTATACAGGTGGTCGGAAATGTTCCTGATAGTGGGCAATGCCCCTCAATCTTGGGTTAAGTTAGTTCCTAAAATATGCCCCGATGAAACAGACCCTACAGGAAACCATACCATGCACCCCATGATAATAGACTATGTAAAAATATACAAACCGGGAACTGATATTAATGGATACCTTAATCTGACAGATTGGCTTGCAATGTATTATCCAATGGCAACACCGACGGATTTTTATTGCGATGCGACAAAAATGAATGCATATTATACCTATCTGAAAAATCTTTACGCCAGCACACCATATGAATCAACAGGCAGCTGGGTAAAACAGGTATTACCCAATGAGCCTTACAGTGCTGATGTCTCGTATTATAACAGTAGTACGAATACTACTACTATTTACCAGGACCCCAACCCACCAGTTACGAACTTTTTTACATGCCCGCAAAACACCACCGGTCCTAATGTATTATATAGCTTAAAGGATAACTTAAGAGGCTACCAGGGAGGTGGCAAATATGTTTATAAAGGTAATTTTGATTTGTTATGGTGCAGTTACTGTTGCAATGGCAACCCATATCCATATCAATTCAACTCTATATGTGTTGATTGGAATCATCATGTAGATGGAGACCTTGCCCTTTCGGACGATGCCAATCTATCCCCCAATAATGGGGAAAGGTGTTTTTACAGGACCGGAGTTGATGTTTTTGTTTGCGATATAGGGCAATTTAGCCCTGTAGCTCAGTCTATAGTTGTTGGTGATGACCACACTTCTAATATTGTTGCCAATCCAAATGGCCAGGATATCTATACGCTGGGATTTGATTACCCTCTGTTTTTTATACCATTTAACTGCGTTTTTCGTACCCAGTTTGTAGGCAATGCCTGGGTTTCTACCATGATATCACAAGGTGCTTTCCCAAGCTCTGCGTATTCAGGAAGTAGTTCGGATATCGTGACAGATCCAACCAATTGGGAACAAATATATTGGACAGACGGTAAAATACTTTATTCAGCTGCAGTAGTAAATGCTTCCTGGACCACTAGTGCCATTGCTTCATCAAACTCGGGAATTAAGGACCTGGCAATATCACCTACCGGCAACAGAATATTATACATGAGCAATAACACTCTGTATTATATGGATAAGAATGCCTCAACGTGGAGCTCTCCGCAGGCATTCCAGGCTCATATGTGGGGAGGTAGTAGCTTATCAAATGTAGGTAATGTATCGGATAACAAAATCCTGGTAAGCCCCGACCCAAATAATGACCAATACTATTATGTAAGTACTGACAATTATCCATATGTTATTTATTTTAACGGCACTGATTTTACAGCAAATGGAATGATGCCTGATATGAATAATGTAGGAGGAGATTTTAATCTTATCACGTTCGGGCAAAATCCTTCAACAACACCCCATATTTCATATAGAGGTACTGATGGTTTAATTCGCACTATTGAATGGAGGAGTCCTTGTGATAATACTTATCTTGGCCTGACTAATACATATCCTGGTTTGGTTGATATTGGCCAAACGCCTTCCCAAAACTATTATACCCAAAGGCAAGCGCCCAGTAATAATAACCCGATAAACACTGAAAACTCATCAATCAACTATTATTTATTTCCAAACCCAAGCGGCAATATCACTTCTTTAACCTGTGACAAATGCAATATAGTAACAGACATTAACAGAGTGACTATTTCTACTATAGAGGGGAATGAAACAGAAATCCCGCTCAGGTATTCTAACGGTAAAATAAATATTGATATAAGTGGGTATAGCAGTGGGATATATTTTATAAAGGTGTTCTCAAATAGTGGTCAAAAAACTTTGAAAGTCGTAAAATTGTAACTAAAGAAATGCATTAAAAAAAGCCCTGACGAAATCAGGGCTTTTTTATATAAGCTACTCTATTATTAACCTAAATAACCTTTCAGTGCATTGCTGTAGCGTGCTTTCTGCAGGCGTTTGATGGCGCGTTCTTTTATCTGGCGGATACGTTCTTTGGTAAGGTCGTATTTTTCGCCGATTTCTTCTATGCTGGGGCCCTGATCGCCTTCGAGACCGAAATAGGCTGCCAATATTTCAGCTTCGCGGATGCTAAGTGATTTAAGGATGCGGCGTATTTCGCTACGTAATGAGTCTTTCATTACATCATCATCCGTATCGCTGCTGCCTTCCAGTAAATCGCCCATTGCTACGTCTTCCGCTTCGTGCACGGGTGCATCGAGGGAGGTGTGGCGTGAATTGCTGGTGAAGATGTTTGTAACTTCAGTTTCGCTCATTTCGAGGATATCTGCCAATTCTTCAGTAGAAGGTTCGCGCTCGTATTCCTGCTCGAAAGCAATAAATGCTTTGTTAGCTTTATTGTAGGTGCCTATCTTATTTTGTGGCAGGCGTACAAGACGGCCTTGTTCTGCCAAAGCCTGTAAAATAGACTGGCGGATCCACCACACTGCGTAGGAGATGAATTTAAAGCCTTTGGTTTCATCAAAACGTTGTGCAGCTTTGATAAGGCCCAGGTTCCCTTCATTTATCAGGTCGCTCAAAGATAAACCCTGGTGCTGGTATTGTTTTGCCACGGATACCACAAAACGTAAATTCGCTTTTACCAGTTTCTCTAAAGCACGCTGGTCGCCCATATGTATTTTCTGGGCCAAGGTGGTTTCTTCCTCCGGGGTGATCATGGATATTTTGCTGATCTCCTGGAGGTACTTTTCTACTGCTTGCGAATCACGATTGGTGATCTGGGTGGCAATTTTTAACTGCCTCATATTATGTGTAATTTAATTTTAAAAGAATCCGTTTATATATAAGACGTATTATTTGTCATGAATGTTTAAGAAAAAACTCTAAAACTTTCTTAAATAAGATTGCAAAATACGTTCCACAAATTGCCGGATTTTGTTATAATTATGTTGATTTTACTAAAAACCGCTCTGAGAGATGCTTTTAGCCTTTATGGTTTAATACTATATGGCAATAATCAATACATATTTTCTTTAAAAACGCCAAAAGTTTTGCAAAATTATACCAATATGTCAAAATTGCTACCTTTGCGGCTCTAAATCTGACAACTTTAACATTATTATGCAGAAAGATCTTTATCAACACCCCGATTATTACTTAGTAGATGAACTTTTGACTGATGAGCATAAACTTATCCGTGATTCGGTAAGGGCCTACGTTAAGAAAGATATCTCACCTATAATTGAAGAGTTTGCCCAGAAGGCGGCTTTCCCGACCCAAATCATAAAAGGATTGGGCGATTTAGGTTGTTTTGGCCCTTTTATTCCGCAGAAGTATGGCGGGGCAGGGCTGGACTATATTTCGTATGGCATTATGATGCAGGAACTGGAGCGCGGCGATTCGGGCGTGAGGTCTACTGCATCGGTGCAAGGCTCGCTTGTGATGTTCCCTATTTATAAATATGGCAGCGAGGAGCAAAAACAAAAATACCTGCCAAAACTGGCTACCGGTGAGATGATGGGTTGTTTCGGGCTTACCGAACCAAATTATGGCTCTAACCCGTCAGGGATGCTATCTAATTTTGTAGATAAGGGCGACCATGTGGTGCTGAATGGTTCCAAAATGTGGATATCGAATGCTCCTTTTGCGGATATAGCTGTGGTGTGGGCAAAGAATGAGGCAGGGGAAATAATGGGACTAATTGTGGAACGTGGTATGGAAGGTTTTTCCACACCGGAGACTCATGGTAAGTGGTCATTGCGTGCATCGGCCACCGGTGAGCTTGTTTTTGACAATGTAAAGGTGCCTAAAGAGAATATTTTTCCTGGTGTGAAGGGGCTTAAAGGGCCTCTTGGCTGCCTGTCAAGCGCGCGTTTTGGAATTGCATGGGGGGCTTTGGGTAGTGCAATGGATTGTTATGATACTGCACTGCGTTATTCTTTACAACGCATACAGTTTGACAGACCTATTGCTGGCTTTCAACTGACCCAGAAGAAGTTGGCAGAAATGATCACTGAGATCACTAAAGGACAGTTGCTAAACTGGCGCCTTGGTGTGCTGCGCAACGAGGACCGCGCCACTGCGGCCCAGATATCTATGGCTAAGCGTAATAGCTGCGATACTGCTATTAAAATAGCCCGCGAAGCGAGGCAGATATTAGGCGGTATGGGGATAACAGGCGAATTCAGCATTATGCGGCATATGATGAACCTGGAATCGGTAATAACTTACGAAGGCACTCATGATATACACCTACTTATTACAGGTATGGATGTGACAGGGATCAATGCATTTAAGTAGGGTAAAAGCTATTCGGTTTACAGAACTAAGAAGATCGACACTAAAAGCCGATCTTCTTTTTACTCCACATCAGGGAAATAGATTTGATTGATCTCTGAATCGGCGGTCTTGTTTGTAATTTCATGAATTACTTCGTCGAGTTTTTCGGTTGATTCTACTATGCCTTTGATTATTTGTTCTACCTGATCGGGAGACTGCTCGTATTGGAACAGTTGGGTAAGCCCAAGAATAGTGGCTAAGGGACTCCTTACTTTGTGAGATTGTATCCAGGCAATATCGCGTAATTTTTTATTCTGATCTTTTAAATGCATGATGTTGGCCATAGCGTCTGTAATATCGTGCGCCACTGCATAAGCGCCTGTTGCTTTTCCATCCTCATCAAATTCCATATGCCTGTATGAATGAATTGTTCTCGTGCAAGCATCTCTTCTTATTATACGGTAGTAAAAGTTGATATTGATTTGTTGCTCGTTGGCATCTTTGATTAATTTTGTTACCCGTTCGCGGTCTTTAGGATGGACATATGATAACCAGTTTTCGAAACAGTGTTTGTTATCATCGGGAGAGACCCCATAAATTTTACAGAATTGTTCTGACCAGATAGCCTCACCATTTGTGAAGTCAATTTCATAAGCGCCAAAATTTGCAATTTCCTGTGCTTTGCCCAGTCTTAGAAGGTTAGCTTTTAGTTTATCTTCCAATTCCTGACGGTGTTTTTCCTTTTCAAAAACATCGAGAGCGAGAGACAATTCGTGGATTGCCTCTTTAAGCAATATAATTTCTTCCTTGCCGAAAAAATCAAGTTCTGAAGTGTATAAATTCAGCGTAGCAAAAATGCCTCCCTCCTTTTTGATTGGTAGCGTCATAACCGAGTTCCAGTTACGCAGGCTGGCAATATCTTTCCATTTCTCCAGGCCAGGAGCATTTTCTACATCATTGCAGATGTAATAATCTCCGTTCATTGCAACGAAATCCTGGGGCCCATTATCTTCATATGGGAGGTCCTGAAAAAGCGAAATATCCTGAGGGTACATGCCATATTGTGTTATAAGGTTTATTTTATGGTGTTCTGTATCGATCAGGCCTACCCATGCGAGGTCTATTTTTCCGAAACCTACTGCTAAATGACATACGGTTTTCAACAGGTTTTGTTCTGTAATATTGCGGATAATCACACGGCTTAGCTCACTTATGAAACTATACAAATGATTGACCCTGTTTGACTTTTGTTCAACTTTAACTCTTTCATTTACATCTCTGAAATTATCAACAAAACCATTTATGGCAGGATCATGCAGCATATTAGTTATTGTAGCTTCCATCCATTTCCATGTGCCATCTTTATGCTTCAAGCGCGCGGCAGGCGCAGGAAACGGTATACCCTGGTTGGCGAGCGCTTTTTCGAAGACTTCTTTTGAGGTTGGTATATCATCAACATGCATCAAGCTGAACAAACTCATTTGCATGGCTTCTTCAATTGTGTATCCCAATAATTTTGTAACAGTAGGCGATACATAGGTTGTTTTGCCATCCAAGGAAATAATTGCTACGCCGTCATTACTGTTTTCTATAAGTGAGCGAAATTTACGTTCACTGGCTTTTTCTTTTTCTTCTGCCAGTTTTCTATCGGTAAAGTCGTGTATTGCCCCATATAGGCCTGTTAGTTTCTTTTCATTGTCATATTCATACCGGGCAGTAGATTCTACATATCTTATACTGCCATCTTTTCTCAATACACGATAGTTGAAAGCCCAATTACTTAATTTTGCTCTCGCTTCCAGGGTAGTCTTTATTACATATTCTCTGTCCTCAGGATGAACAATTGCAAGCCAGGAATCAAAAGATTGTCTCCTTTCGCTGGTTTGCAGACCAAAAATATTGCAGCATTCGTCAGAGCATAAGAAATTACGTGTGGCAAGGTCAAATTCCCAACTACCAAAATGCGCCAGAGCCTGTGCTTGTTTCAATCTTAGCGCTGCCTGCTCCTGTTTTTCATATAGCAATTTGCTTTCTGTGACATCCCAGAAATTATCGACGATTCCATTAACTGCCGGATCATTGAGTAAATTTGTTACAATTGAATCTATCCATCTCCATGTACCGTCCTTATGTCTTATTTGCCCTAAATGTCCCTTAATGGGCTGGCCTAGGTTGGACAGCGCATTTTCTATAATTTTTTGACTTGGTGTTATATCGTTTGGGTGGAACAGTGCGAAAAGGTTAATTTGCTTTAGCTCCTTATCTGTGTAGCCTAATATAGATATTACAGACGGTGAGATGTATTGCAGTTCCATTGTTTCTGAAAATATGATTACTCCGTCAGTGCTGTTTTCAATAAGTGCCCTGAATTTATGTTCATTGCCCAGAAGTTGATCCTGTACTTTCTTAATTTCAGATATATTGTGTGCATAACAGGCGGTGCCGGCGATCTCGTTATTATTCAAAATAGGATTAAAGGATACTTCAAACCAGGCATCGGCAGGTAAGGGAAGATATTCTTTTACCGAAAAAGTTTCACCTTTAAATGCACGTTTATAGTATTCTTTGAGCCTGATAAGCTGATCCGGCACCAGTTTTAATGAGAGTATATGATCGCCTGCCGCAACGACTTTGCCAAAATATAGCTTTGCCAGTTCGTCGAAGGCTTTGTTTGAGGTAATTAAATTGCAGTTCCTGTCCACGCTCCACATCAGGCCTTGTAAATTATTGATGAGTGCATCCAGATTGTTATACTGAAAATCTGTTTGTCTCCTCTGTTCGGTGAGATCTTTTATTATTTTGGTAAAGCCTATCAGTTTATTTTCTTCATTATAAACTGCTGTAAAAACAACGTTAGCCCAAAAAACAGTTCCGTCTTTTTTTAATTTCCAGCCTTCATAAATGGCCTTACCATTCTTTTGGGCTTCTTTTAATAAATTTTCCGGCAATAATTTTTTTCTTTCTTCTTCCCGGAATAATACCCTGTAGTTTTTGTTGATGATTTCCTTAGCGGTGTAGCCTTTTATTTTTTCTGCACCTTTGTTCCACTGTAATATCTTGCCTTTTTCATCGATCACTACAATTGCGTAGTCTTCAATATTATTGACAAGGGGGTTAGTCAGTTCTGTTAGGTTTTTCATTAGCCTGAAATTGGTTTTAATAATATTTTATCGGCCCATGATAGATTAGAGATATAGGTCTGTGCAAAATACCGTTTGACAAACTTGTATTTTGTGACGTATGTTAGCTTCTTATATGATATTGGTCAGGATTGATTCTGACCTTCATGAAAAGAAACAGGTATTTAATCATACAAATGTGTGCTTTTCAGGCCATTCAAGGCAATAGGCAGTATCCCAGCCACGAGGTTGCATGTATGGGCATCTTGTTATACAAATTAAGATTAGAAAATCAGGCTGATAACCAAAGTACTGCTCCTCCTAAATTGTCGTTCTGAGTTTTATCAGGATCGATCTGGAGGCCGGTTGTATTGTCTACTGTTTGCGAGTTTTGAACCAATTGGTATCCACGGGTAGGTATATCGGGCACCTTGCTGTTTGAGCGCCAATAATGCTGAAATGGCAAATCGTATAACTGTGTGGCAGTAAGACAGGTATTATAGCCCACGTAGAGCCCTGGTATGTATCCTGCATTGAATACGGCAGTATACCATGCATGGCAGTACTGTATTACTGTGGCTGAAGGTGTATTGCTTGCAACGCCTTCAAGATCGCACCAAATATTAATGCCGCCAGGTAAGCCGACGGAAGCTGCGTTTAATGCTGCATTTGCCCCGTAAGTGGTGCCAAGATCGGCCGTTGGCGCCCAGCCGGGATTGGATACGTGCTGAACTGCTGTAAGGGCCAGTCCTGCATTTAATATATCAATTGCTTCTGCATTGGTGAGATTGGGTGCAACTTGTCCTATATTTCTTGAGAGGTAACGGACACAAAAATCGTATCCATTTGTTTTGAACTGTTGTGCCTGTGCGAATGAAACCGGGGTATTTAAATCAAAACCCAATAAACCGGGGGCTGCCGTTTGAACCGTTCCGGGTAGTACCTGAATGTCTTGCATGGTCGTTAAGTTTATTTGAATAAGAATGTATCCTGACTCTAATCTACCATATTAAAATGAAATTGTTTATACCAATATGATATTTAGCACTATGTAAAACAATTAATATAGACATAACCTGTTCTCTTGGTTTCGGTCAAGGAATAGCTGTTTATTTGTGCAAATAGTTTATAAACAATTATAAACAAAACAAATTTTATTTAACATTTTAATTTTTTATGATAAAAAGCTCTATTATTTTTACGGCCTTTTTAGCTATGCTTTATATCACCTTATCAAGTGATATTGACGGTGCGGCTCATCACGGACATGGGAATATTACAGGCAGTGCCAACGGAACAACAGGGCGTTGCCAGACAAGCAGCTGCCATGGGGGTAATAATCCCTTAACTATCGCAGCGTTGCAGGTGCTGGATTCATCCACGATGATGCCTATAAGTACTTATAATCCATTGCAGACTTATGTTGTTAGTATAAGCGGTAATGACACGGCGGTAACAACTAATCTGCCGGGTTTTGGTTTTATGGCATCTGCAGTATTGGCAAATCATAGCCAGTCAGGTACCTTTAGTATACCATCATCATTAGCCAGCAATATACATACGTATCCATGTGGTGCACAGACAATAGTAGAGCATACTGTTGTGTTACGCCAGACTGTGACCGGTATCAACAAGTACGCCATACAATTTTACTGGACCGCCCCTGCAGCGGGATCAGATAGTACTATGTTCTTTTCGCTGCTAAATGCTGTAAATGGAAATGGTGCTAATTCCGGCGACTATCCCAATGCAGCACCGAAGGTTACTATTTATGAAAACCCCACGGCGTCTGTAAATGCTGTGAATAGTGCAGAAAATGAATTCGTGGTATATCCCAACCCGGCATCCAACAGCTCAAATATCTCTTATAAATTGCCAGGAGTTGAAAAGGTGAGCGTGGCGGTATATGATATCAGAGGTAAGGTAGTTGCTCAGTTGGCAGAAAATGAGCTCCAGAACAGTGGTAATCATCAATACCAAACTGATATTATTGTGCCGGGACTCTACTTTGTGCACCTAGTATGCGGCGAGGATATAAAGACCCTGCGTTTTGTAAAACTATAAGCAGGGGTTATTGCAGATACTGGATTGCCAAGGATTGATGTAGCTTTTTGCCATAAAGTGCACTGTGAAGAAGATATTTCCGGCAACTATAAAACCACAGCTTCTTTATTGTATTTATTCTTGTATTCAAGAGGGGAGAGGCCTGTGATCTTTTTAAAGGTGGTGCGGAATGCTTTGGTGTCTGTATAGCCAACTTTATACATGACTTCGTTCACATTTTCGCGCGATAATTCGAGGCTTTTTTTGGCAGCTTCTATTTTTACACGTTGTATATATTCTGCTACGGTATTTGAGGTGGCCTTTTTAAACCTGCGTTCAAAATTCCTTCTGCCTAATGCAAGCATTGCTGTTAGCTGCTCTACAGTTATTTTATCCTGGTAGTTCATTTCAATAAACTCCTGTGCTTTCTTTATAGGCTCATCCTGGTGGGTTCTTTGCCCGGAGAACATGGTGAATGATGATTGGCTGTAACGGTCTATTTCTATCTCAAAGTATTTGGAGAAAAGTATGGCCATTTCGCGATTGGTATATTTTTCGAGCAGGTATAAAAGCAGGTTCCAGAATGAGTTTGCACCTCCACTTGAATAAATGCCTTGTTCATCGGTAATAATTTTGTCTGAAACGAGGTCTATATCGGGGAACATATTCCTGAAATCATTTTCTGCATTCCAATGAGTGGAGCATTTTTTTCCTTTCAATAAACCTGTTGATGCCAACAGGAATGTGCCTACGCAAAGGCTGGCTACCTCTGCTCCTCCTTTATATTGTTGCACTATCCAGGGCAGAAAACCTTTGTTTAATTCTATGACTTCATTCATTTGCCCATTTACGGCGGGTATTATTACCAGGTCTGTTTTATCAATATCATCTATTGCAATATCCGGTTTCACTGAAAAAGCCCTGTCATATATTCTTGCTTCATTGTTTAGTCCGACAAGCTGAACGTTGAACATTGGTTCTTTCCCCATTGATGCAAGGAACTCATTGGTCTTGTTGAACAATATGAAAGGCCCTTCAATGCAGCTTAAAGCAACAGCGCCTGCTGGCACAAGAATTGATACATGCTTCTGTTTCATGGTACAAAACTAATTAAAAGAGCTGTCGCAATCAACCCCTGAAATTGCCGTTTTAACACCCCGTCTGATTCGATTCCGGGTAGTATGTTTGCATTATCAAAACACTTAAGAATATGTCACAGATCAATCCGTATTTGAATTTTCAGGGCAATTGCCGGGAAGTGATGACTTTTTACAAAGAATGCCTGGGAGGGGAACTGGCTATGCAAACTGTGGAGGGTTCACCCATTGAGCTCGAATGCCCCTCATCCATGAAAGACCAGATTTTGCACGCTTCGTTAATGAACGATAGCATTATGATCATGGGGTCGGATATGATTGGCCCGGATGGATACATTTTTGGAAATAATATGGCACTTTCCCTCTCCTGCTGTACTGAAGAGGAAATTAATACTTTCTTTGCAAAGCTTTCTGTGGGCGGGAAGATCATCCATCCATTAAGAGTGGAATTCTGGGGGGCTGTATTTGGCGTATTTACCGACAAGTTTGGTATAAGGTGGATGCTTAATTATGATAAGAATCAAAAACAATAAGAAATCTGTATGGACACTCCTGTAAAAGATATTGACACTTATATAGCCAAACAGGCTGAGGATGTGAGGGCTGGCCTTGAAGATCTGAGACAAATCATCAAATCCCTGGTGCCAGATGCGGAAGAGGTGATCAGTTATGCCATGCCTGCCTTTAAATTTCATGGAATGCTGGTTGGATTTGCTGCTAATAAGAACCATATAGGCTTTTACCCCTGGAATGGCCATACTGTTGAACAATTTAAAGATGAGCTGAAAGGCTTTGGCACAACTAAGGGTGCTATTCATTTGTCAATTGATAAACCGCTGCCCGTAGGCCTGATAAAGAAAATTGTAAAGGCCAGGGTAAAGGAAAATTTAAGTAAAACGAAAAGCAAAACACAAAACGAGTTAAAGGATCTGCAATATCAATTCAAAACATTGAAAAGTGAAGTGATGTTCAAAAGTGAAGAATCAGAAGTTTTAAAAGTGGCGGCTCCATTAGGTTTAAAGATTAGCAACGAAGTGCCGCAAA
>CAIYVS010000472.1 GCA_903929655.1 uncultured Bacteroidota bacterium
AGATGGCTATTGGCTTTGTTGCCACTGATTTTTTTATTTTGGGTGAATGTGCACGGCGGCTTTTTTACTGGCACCTAAACGAATGGCTATAGCCCTTATCAAACATAAATTAAGCAATCCGAACACAGCTATTGTTGCAAAACTGCCTACCTGCGCAAGACCAAATACCTTGCCGATATAATAACCGGGCAAGCTTATAAAAGACACGATAGATGCATAACAGAAGGAACATTGATAAATTACAAACAGATGCTCAGATACTTTTGCGACATGTTTGCACAAAAAGAGGCAAAGGATTTGTTACCTACCGATGTACATAAATTCAAACGAAAGTTAACAAACACACTAAGAGCTAGAAAACTACATTGACAATCTAAGAAGTTAAGTGAAGGTTTTGTATATAGCATGATGATTAGTTTGAAGTCATATATAAAGTGGCTTTCCGAAAGAAATTATCTGGATGGCTTAAAACCTTCAGATATACCAATCAATAAGACAATTTTAAGACAACCAGTGTATCTTACAAAATCGGAAATGAAAGCAGTAACAGAATATCTTGATAGACGAGTTGAAGAAGCCAGTAAAAAGTATCTCAAGCAATTTATCTTCCCATCGTATGTAGGTCGTGCGATGGTGCGAATGCTATATACTACCTGACTACGTAATGCAGAAATCAGAAACATAAAAATGCAAGATATAGACTTAGACAACATGACGGGTAAAGTAATAGGGAAAGGAAATAAACATTGCACTTTCACATTTAGTGAAAAGGCTAGGGATATGCTCAAAATATACCTGGACAAAAGACAACAATTCTATCCCGACAGAAAATTTATGTACCTATTCAGCAGCATACATAATAACCCATGAGTACCGATTACAGGTGAATGACTAAATGGGCTATTAAATGAAATCGGCAAAAAGGCTGGGCTTACCAAAAGGCTTCATGCCCATACATTTAGACATACATGTGCTACGCATTTGCTTGATGCAGGCGCAAACATAAGAGAAGTACAAGAAAAGCTCCGCCATGTCAACTTGGATACCACTGCGTTATATACCCATATATCAAGTAACAAACTTAAAGAAATTACAAATGGGCTTTGTCTATAGACATTATTTTACCTCGTAACAAAAGATGCCCATGAACAAAAAAAACTATCAGCTAGAAATCAGCCTTAAAGAATTCACCTGAAATGGTGTTAAAGATGTCTTTTCAAAAAGCTACAAAATAGCGATGCGAAAAGAATTTGTCGATAACACCAACTTGAAAGACCATTGATTTGAAAATCATGTTATGTGATTTTTAACACAACTCAAAACGAATTGTAAGCCATTAGTAACACAACCTTTTGAAAAGCGGCAAATCTATACAATAAACTTTGGCATGAATATCGGAAGTGAAATAAATGGGTTTAGACCATCTCTCATTTACAAGGCTTCTCATAACACACTTTGAGAAGATGTCCTAGCCATTCCCCTAACATCTGCACTGCGGGAAAAACAATCAGATAAATTTGATGTTTTTATACCCAAAAATGAAAAAAATAATCTGTACCAGAATTCCTATGCAAGGTTAAGACAACTACGCTCGGTATCAGTGAAAAGAATAGGGAAAATAGTTGGCACTATAACAGATAACACGGTGATAAATGCAATCAATGATGGAGTAAAAGCCATGCTTGCAGTTGATTTATAAGAAAAGCCCCTTGGGAAAGGGGCTTATTTCAAATCATCCTCGATAACGTATCTGTTGAGGCAGACGAACTTACTATTAGTAAGCCGTTAAATCATGTAGCTATCTTATAGGGACGTTTAGGAAAATTGCAAGTCAAAATATAGCCCTTTATTACAATGGTAAAACAGATGCGCACTGATGCAGATAGCCTTCGGCGAGTAACACGCAATGTAATGTAGAAACTAAACATTATAAACCGTGACTAAGGGGAAAGGGCTGCATACCATTGTAAAAATTATATCCCCCCTGTTTCAGGGGGCTTTTTTTATATCTATTGCAACGCCCGTTTAGCTTTTACATTGATTTGATATAAATCATCCGTAAGTTTGAGCCTATTTATTAAAACAGCTATAGTATGTTCCATAAAATTGAAAAGTTAACTTCTATAGGGAAATTCAGAGATTTTAGCGCACATGGGGATATAGCGTTTAAGCCTCTTACGGTAATTTATGCTGAAAACGGTAGTGGCAAAACAACCTTAGCAGCTATTTTTCGCTCAATAGCAACTAACAACCCCAGCTTAATTTCTAAAAGAGTATCAACTAACAGCACTATGCCTCAGATGGCACAAATACATCATAGATCTGACCTTGCCGACCCAACAACGCAAACGACAATTACTTACAGAAGAAATGCATGGTCAACTGGCAACACCAATATTGAAGTATTTGATGTTCATTTTATTAGTGAGAATGTCTATTCTGGCTTTGAATTTACAAACGACCAAAGAAAACAGTTACATCATTTTATTGTTGGAGCACAGGGCATACTTATTAAACAACATATTGAGCATGAGTGTTTCTAAGATGTCATCGCGATGATGTCCTAAAGCAATCT
>CAIYVS010000473.1 GCA_903929655.1 uncultured Bacteroidota bacterium
AATAAAAATGAAATCACTAAACTTAAATTTTCTATCAACAAATATGAAATTTGTGCCTGCAATTTTTCTTTCATTATCAATGTTGTTTTCCAATACAGCCTTTGCACAAAGCTGGACTCAGATTGGCACAGGTCCCAATACGTTCAATGGCGGAGCGTTATTTTCTATGTTTTTTGACGGTTCAGGAAATCTATATGCGGCAGGCTCGGTTAATGATACAAACGGCTATGATTATGTTGCTAAATGGAACGGAAGTACCTGGAGCGAACTTGGAACAGGAAGTAACGCACTTAATGCAGGGCCCTTTTCTGTAATAGAACGCATTACAATGGATAATTCCGGGAATATTTATGCTGCAGGAGAATTTACAAATTCCAGTGGAAAAGAATACGTTGCCAAATGGAATGATACCAACTGGTCTGAACTTGGCACCGGCGCCAATGCTCTTAATGCAAACGATTATATTCATTCTGTGTTAACCGATGCCTCCGGAAATGTTTATGCGGCAGGAGATTTTACTAATTCAAGCGGCAAAACTTATGTAGCAAAATGGAATGGAACAAACTGGTCTGAGCTTGGTACTGGCGCTAATGCTCTTAATACCAATCACGGAATAAGCAAGATCATTTTTGATGGTTCAGGAAATATGTATGCTGCCGGATATTTTACCAATACAGCAGGAAATGAGTACGTTGCAAAATGGAATGGAACAAACTGGTCTGAACTTGGTACTGGTACAAACGCGTTAAAGGCCAATGATCTTATTAACGCTTTGGCGGCAGACGCTTCAGGAAATATATATGCAGCCGGGAGTTTTTCCGACACAATTAGTTCTATTTCCGGACATAAATATGTTGCCAAATGGAACGGCACAACCTGGGCCAAAGTTGGAACAGGTGCTAACTCTGAATTTTCGGATATCATACTATCTATTGTTATTAACAGTGCCGGAAAGATCTATATAGCCGGGGATTTTGTTGATCTAAACAGCACCAAATACGTTTCAATGTGGAATGGTTCTAATTGGAGTGAACTTGGTACAGGAACCAATGCTTTGAATGCTAGTAGCCTTATTATGGCATTGGCTTTGGATGCCACCGGAGCTATCTACGCTACGGGTTATTTCCAAAATTCTTTGGGCCAACCTTACGTTGCTAAATATGGCACTACATCGGGTGTTCCCAATACCCTAAACCGCCAAAATAGATTACAGGTTTTCCCTAATCCTGCATCAGATGCTTTTACATTTAAAATAGATGACAAATACAACAATGCTGAGGTTTATATAAGTGATGTGACAGGTAAAGAAGTATATCATTCCACCATCAACAATATGGAACATTCTGTTAACATTTCAAAATGGGGCAATGGAATATATATATGCATTATTGATATTGACAATGAAAAGACAATATCGAAAATTGTAGTAAATCATTAATCATTTAACTCTTCATAGTATAATGTCCCATACAGCAATATGGGACATTTTTATTATTATAAATTTGATGACGTTATTTGTTAATAAATTGAGGGTATAACTATACATTTATACTAAATAAGCGCTTCATGCACGGACAATCGCAGCCGGACGAAAAAATATCGAAAAAGAAAAAAATATATCCTGTTATTGAGGCCTTGAAGCAATATTTATGGGACCATAACAGGGGTATAGACCTTCCCATCAAGTACAGCGACCTTTTGAATTTTAAAAGCGGTATCCCTGTTTATGATAAGAAAGGTAAAGATTCGCTTTGGGAAACCGCATTGTATAATGATAATGATGTTCAACGAATTCACGAAGGATTAAAGCAGATATACTCCATACTAAAAACAGAAGGCGATAGCCGCGTACATAAACACCTGCATGTGGACCGTGTGGACTATTGCACCTTTGGTAATTCCAATCCTTTCCGCATCAAGATCGTCAACAATTTTAATGACAATTACGACTATTTCTACATCAAGCAGGCTGATGCATCCCGTATCTATGGGCTGGAACTGGAGCATATACTCTCCCCTTCCCGTATCAATTTCTTTGTAGATGGCGCAACACTTATTGAAGAACATATAGCCGGTATCCCGGGCGATGCATTTATTGATGCTTACTTAAACAACCCTGAGTTTAATAAGGTGCGTATTGCCAAGGAGTTTGTAAAATTCAATGAGCGTTGTTTTGTGCGCCTGCTGGGCGATATGCGTTCTTATAATTATGTGTTTGACATTACTCCCGATTTTGAAGAGGTGCAGTTCCGAATACGCGCCATAGATTTTGACCAGCAAAGCTATGAGGGCCGCAGAAATATTTACCTGCCGCAGTTCTTTAAGGAGAACTACCCTTTTGTGAAACTGGTGCAGGAAAAATTAAGCCCCGAAACTGTGGAGCAGTATAAAAAAGAGGAGCGTACCCTTATAGCCCGTCGCAGCCGTTCGTCACACCACCGACTACATGCATTGCTGGACATCATGAGCCGGGATGTGATTTCCCCTGCAGAAAAAACGGAGAACCTGAAAGCAGAACTTGCGGAGCACTATCATGACAAGGCTTTTTTAAATTGCAGCAGCATGGGTGATATTGTGAGGCAGTCGCTGCATATTTTGCAGACCAGTTTGTGATTTAAAATCATAAAAGAAGGAGCAAGATATCCACAAAATAATTTCCGGTTTGTTTCCGCTTTTTTCCTGTTTTTTCCGCTAGCGGAAATTAGAAAATGGATGCAATAAATTGATTTTCAATTAATTGAAATTTAAATTTCCGCTTTTTGCTGGAATTTTTATTTTCGGCAATTTGTGGATAGTGACAAAATTGAAAATCAATTTTGGCATGGGCATTATATGAATTTCAAAGAGCTGTTTTTTGATGTTGTAAAAATGATACAAGAACCTGACAATATGCAGCAATTTGTGTGCCGAAGATGCAAAACTGACAAGAAAGATATGCACAAAAAGTTGCTTAGCTATTTAGGCTATAGTTATAATGAAAAATTGGAAAGGATTCTGCAATATTTTGCCAAAAGAGAGTAAATAAAATAGAAACAATTATTCATACGAAACTCATATAAAGATTATTCCGCAAACTGTTATCAATTATCAAAAATTTGTTTCCTCAAAAAACAGTTATGTAATATAATAAAAATTATATTACATATAAATAGTTATGTTAAAAACCCCTATTAAATCTTATATACTAATTGTATGTTTATGCAACTTAAAAATAAATAACATAATTTAAGAGGATTTAACCGTCTACTCAACAACCATCTAAAAACACGAATATGAGTAAAGGAAAAAGCAATATTAAACTTTGGAAAAACACCTTTGATTCTAACCGTTGGAAAAATAAAACAAAAATTGATGAATTATTAGGTCTAATGTC
>CAIYVS010000474.1 GCA_903929655.1 uncultured Bacteroidota bacterium
GATTATAGCAATAGATATGCTCATATTATCATTTAAAGTATCATTAATTATTCTTGTACTTATGTCACTCCATGAATTAGCTTGTACGTCATCCAACCTGAGAATATAAGTAGGCTTGTTTGGAAGCACATAATTTAGCTTTTTATGTTCATTCATCTCTGCTAATATTATTGAATCATTCCTAGAGTCATTTGCTACGTCATGATTTTCGTGTTTTGTAATAGCAGGCTTGGCTGCTCCATGTATCTCACTGTTTATAAAGAAAGCATAAGAACCTACTACAACCAATATTATTATTCCTGTAACTATGTTTGCTAAGATTTTAGTCATGAATACTCCCCTTTTATTTTTTATCAGCTCTTGTAATCCATCCGACTTTCCAAAGTGTAGCCCATGCGTATATATTTTGTACTGATAACACAATAGTTAGCGGTACGAATATTATCATGTAAAGTATGTATTCTTGAATACTGCTTTTATTCTTATTTTCAATATCTGGAGTTAGAAGCCATGTGTTAATTCCATGAAGCAACGCTACAAAGGATAGTGTTAGCATATACAGCATAGTAGGAAACATATTCCCTGAGAGAGGCCCCATAACAAGCCATTTTATTATTATTATAGGCATACTTAATGCCAGGAGTATTGAAGCATAGTAATAGATTGGCACCGGAAATCTTTTTTTCCACATAAACTGACCTGCTAGTTTGAATCCGTGAAGCCACCCTCTTTTCCAGCGTAACTGTTGCTTAAAGAACTGCTTTGCATTGTCTGGAACCATTGTATAAGCAACAGCATTGCTTTGATAAACTACTTTAGCATCCCTTGTACTAATTCCGGTTACCCCCCTAGCACTTAGGTTTGTTAATTGCCTATCATCACTGAAATGTATATAATTACCTAAGAATTTTTCGTTTAACCACTCATCAATTACTTCATTTACCCCTTCTCTTCTATAAGCTGCTAGTAATCCTGAACAACATGTCACACAATTTAATTTAGACTCCATCCCTTTTACAATAATAAACATTCTCTGATACCAGTAGTGCTGCATTTTAGTAAGTAAGTTTTTATCCTTATTTGCGGCTTCGGCTCTCCCACATGCTGCAACTACCTTTTTATCTGTAAAAGGTTGAACTAATAAACAAATTGCATCTTTAGCAACTATAGTGTCAGAATCTATACATACCACTAATTCGCTTTCAGCTAGTTTAAACCCTGTTGCACATGCTTGTCTTTTCCCTTTATTAAACTCATGTTTAACTATTTTTACTCTCTCACTCTCATACTGCTGTGCTACTTTGAGCGTATTATCAGTACTACCATCATCCACAACAATTATTTTTAGTTTATCTACTGGATAAGCACTCTCAGTAATTGCAGTAATTGTATTCCCAATCCCATTCTCC
Organism: uncultured Bacteroidota bacterium; assembly: GCA_903929655.1. GTDB lineage: Bacteria > Bacteroidota > Bacteroidia > Chitinophagales > Chitinophagaceae > JABDGU01. The sequence continues at coordinate 1,410 of CAIYVS010000474.1, forward strand.
TCATTCTTACAAGGTACAACTACAGTTATAGTTGGTCTAAAGCCCAAATCAGGGGTTGGTTTATACTCATATGCAAGACAGTAAATAAAAACTAAATACAAAAGTGTTAGAAAACTATGTGTCCAGAAAAATATTTGGGTAAAGTTATCCACCCTAACCTCATTGAGTCTTATAATTA
>CAIYVS010000475.1 GCA_903929655.1 uncultured Bacteroidota bacterium
ACTTCATTTGATGCAAGCAGGGAGGGCTTACATTCCACAATGCAGATATGCAGGAAATGGGGGCCATATATTCCTTGCAGTTCTGCCTGAAATTCTGAAATTGTGTTTGTTTCGCAATACACGGAAAAGTGCTTCAGTGACTCAATGTAGTGTTTTACTTTTCCGCGAAATGAAGGATTGCCGACAATTGCGACCCTGGCAGCGTTTCGTTTTTCTTCAAAACGAAGCTGGTATTTCTTATGCAGTACGCCCCCGTCCGACCATGCAGGGAGCGTGTACAAATGATCGGTACAGATGAGCCTTTGATTTTGACATAAGAAATGCAGAGCAGACACTACCTGGCTGTTGCATTTTTTCTGAGTTTTGATATCAGGGGTGTCCTGAAAATATGTTTTAAGGAAATGATTGGTAAGCTCCGCCACGGACAGTGGTTCATTCAGTTCTTCCAGGCAGGCAATGACTTTTTCTCGGACGCCGCCCAATATTTTTTCTCTATTATCCATTGAAACGGGAATATATCTTTAAAGATAGCGATAGATATCAATGAACTCGCACATCAGTTATTAACGGCTAGAGTATGTAAAATATTCTGTCATAACTACGCTTAAACACATGTATTTTATTTCTTGTCCTTTAGTAGCGTTTCCAATTGTTCATTTCGTTTGCGCTCAACCTCCAAAAGACGTTCATACAGTTCTACGATCTTTTCCAGTGGATTGAATTGGTTGATAACTGCGGTGGAATTGTCCTGAAAACTGGGATTGATAAAGTTAGAGGTTCCCAACAATGCATCTTCATCGAAATTCTTGATTGTTTCCATAGGCACATTCAACGCTTCGGCTATGATTTTTAATTTTTCATCGTCAACTGCCTCGCATTGCTCTATTTTCGATATTGCGCCTTGTGTCGTTCCCATCAATGAAGCAAGCGTTTCTTGCTTAATGCCTTTGAGCATACGGATACGCTCAATCTTCCTGCCTATGTGCGGTACTTTGGTTGTTGGCATAACTATGCTGTTTTACAAAGGAATAAAATATTCCAGTTTAGGAATAAAGTATTCCAAAAATTCCTTCTTTGTACCAAAAGTATGAGATTATTTTGCCCAAACAAAAAAATATCCAATGAAAAGAATAATAACGGTTGCAATATTGATGATCGCAGGAACGGTCATGTTTTCGAGCTGCAAGAAAAGCGATTCAAGTCCAGGTTACAAAATGACCGCAACATTGGCCAGCACGGCGTTCAACAACACCTCATTTAGCGGGGACAACAGCACATTCACCGCTGGTTCAGGTTCGGGCTGGGTGTGCAAAATTTCGAGCGGGGGAATCGCGACCACGGGAGTGGGCATCGAACTATTCTTGTACACATACAAAGGTGTTGGCACATACAGCCTTGATGGTTCTGGTAGTTCCTATGAGATTGGAACCGTGTCGTATGACGGCAACGTAAGAGGATCTATCACGATAACTTCTGTTTCTTCTACCTCCGTTTCAGGCACATTTTACTTCACCGGACAATCCAACAATTCGCCTATTACCACCGTTACCGTTTCAAACGGCAGCTTTACGGCCAAAGTTCAATAGACAAAACAAAGCCCATGAAAAAAAATCTTTCTCAAAAAAGCATGTCGAAAATTGCGATAAAAAATAAGCTATGCCTGTACTTCTTAGCAGCATTCATTTCCCTAAACATGACTGGATGCAAAACATTTCACAACGCCTGGCAGGCTGCCTTAAGCGCACCGAAGCAAATACCAAACGATTCACCACCCCCTCCTGTAAGCTGCCCGGATGTGGAGTTGATAGGGCTAGCAAGCTCCTACACGGCACCGCTTGACCTCACGATCTGGACCGCGCAGATACGAAACAAGGCACCGTACACCAAGAACATAACGGTTGAATGGCTGGATATGTACGGACAGAAGCAACATGCGGCATTTAATGTAGCGGCAGGGCAAATGATCTACGGTAATATTGCAAGAACAACCGGCTCAGAAAGAGCGCCACAAGACCTGCGCATCAGTGCTTGTTACTGATTATGCAGGTCGAGTGAAAAAAACTGCCATATTCTTTCCTGAAACAATAAATTATTACGTCTATTAATAAATGAAAATAATTAGAATGCATTTTATGAAAATGACCGTTCGTTGGATGAAAACCACCATTCATCGAACCAAAACGCACTTTCGTTGAATGGAACGCAAAAAATATTTTTCATTTTCTAGCTTTGGTCGCAGTTGTTTTATGCAAAAATAGCTTTAAGAATATTATCATAACATCAATTGTTATAAGGGTTACTAAAAATTAATTTTGATTTCTTGATTCTGAAATATATGTTTGATTCACAATTACCTGTTGTCCATTAACATGAATATATGAAAGCAGCTGTCACCTGTTATACGTTCTTGTCTTTTTTTTACTCGCAAACCTTTTTCTGTGCAAAGTCGGGAAGAGAATGGCTCAGCCAGATATCAGGGAAAGCAATATGCCTACTTTAGATTATTTCAAGCTAACGAGCTTAATAAAAACATTCAATACAAAATCTTCTCTTAAACTAATAAATAATAAGTCATGAAAAAGTTCTTACCTTTTAAAAAATCGCTGTCATTTTTCGTTATTCTCTGTTCCATTTCATCAATGGTACGTGCACAGTATCTTCCATACTGATATAACAACAGCAATTTCAATAGTTACCAGCCATCCGTAAGTTTAGAGGTAGGGGCCGTAGATGGCAGCGATGGTGTTTCAGCTACCGGAGCAGCTACCTATAGCATACCCATTGCCGTGCCTCCTGGTACTCATGGTGTAGCACCTAGTATTCAAATTGTGTATAACTCGCAAGGAGGTGACGGGCCTTTGGGCATAGGCTGGAGCATCGCTGGCTTGTCTGCCATCGCAAGATCAGGCTCTGATTATTATCATGAGCATGCACCAACCCCTGTTTCATTCAATTCTAATGACAAATTTGTTTTAGATGGTAGTAGGTTAGTAGTTACTAGTGGCACTTATGGTGCTAACGGTGCTACATATTCAACTGAGGCTCAAAATTATGCCACTGTTACATCTTATGTCGTCAATGGCCCGGGACCTGATTGGTTCCAGGTAGTAGCAAAGGATGGCAGTATAATGGAGTATGGAAAAACAACCGACTCAAAGTTTACAGGAGGAGGGAGTAATGGCGTTTTAATTTGGCGCCTAGATAAAGTGACTGATATAAATGGCAATTATATGACATTCACCTACACACAGAATAAAAGTTGAGATACTTATGAAAAATAATTGATAAATCGCTAGAAATTACTAAATATTAAAAACAATGAAGCCTAAACTTACATAAAATAAAATTCATCTCTAACCTATTGCTGAAGAAAACTTCTTAAAC
>CAIYVS010000476.1 GCA_903929655.1 uncultured Bacteroidota bacterium
ACAACAGCAATGCAGGCACAAGGAAATGGCAAAATTACTTGCTGATGAGTTTGTGCTGTACACAAAAACAAGGAATGCACACTGGAATGTGGAAGGTCCTGATTTCCATGCCATGCACCTGTTTTTCGAAAGCCAGTACGAAATGCTGGATGATATTATGGATGGCGTTGCAGAGCGCATGCGTTCCATAGGTCATTATGCACCTGCAACATTAAAAGCATTCCTGGAATTAACTCATTTGTCAGAAAGAAGCGATAGCAAAAACGATAGGATGGGTTTTATAAAGGAGCTATTATCTGACCATGAAAATATCATCATGTTCATCCGCGAAAATATAAACAGGTTTGCCTCTGAATATAACGATGCTGGCACCAGCGATTACATAACAGGCCTCATGGAGCAACATGAGAAAATGGCCTGGATGCTGAGGTCTCATTTGTGAAATTTCAAATCGGAAAATCCAAATTCCAATTTGTGGGATTGCTCAATGCGAGTATGCGAGAGTTCCTGAAGGAGGAGACACTCGCAGGACGGAAAGACTTTGGAGGCACAGGTTGACTTTACACAAGACCTCGCGCCAAACCTGCGCCAGTGGGGAATCTTTTATCGGTGTTTACTTGAGATTGCTTCGTTCCTCGCAATGACGCGAGTGACATAAAGTATATTAGAGACCCTGAAGGAGGAGACACTTGCAGGACCGAATTGACAGATCACTTTGCTTTTTTTACAGAAATAATTTCATCATTATTTGAGTGAAAAAGGACTGTATATGCTTTGATGCGTTTATTACCTTTTATATCAATAATATCAGCCTCTGAGACATCAGACTTATTATTGCCTGTCATCGACCGCATCACTTTAATTATTACACTTGCGCTTGCCTTTGTTTTCTTCTGCCATTGGTTCATCTTTTCTTCTTCGGTTTTATATTCCTTCAGGGCCATGACCTTATCCATAATATCCGGGCTGCGGTTTGCACCTTCAGTTTGGGCAAAAGCCTTTAAGGAATAAACGGCAATCAATAAAAACAGAACAGCACATTTCATCGAAAACTGATTTGAAAGTAAAAATAGGGATTAAGCATAAAAAATAATGCCTCTGCAAAGAGGCATTATTTTTTATGTTCTTAATTGCGGACTATTCCCTCATCATTCCTTCTATCACCGTTGCTATATCCTCTGCATTAGGCTTGGAGAAATAGTCGCCATCGGTAGCATAGGCAGGACGGTGAGCCTGTGCGGTAATGGTGCGTGGTGCAACATCCAGCCAGCGGAAACCACCTTGTTTCTCCATCACATGCTGGAACATATAAGAGGAAGCGCCACCGGGTACATCTTCATCTACAAACACAATGCGGTTGGTCTTTTTGAGCGATTCCACGATCATATGGTTCACATCAAAGGGAAGCAGTGTGCGCACATCTATCACCTCACAGGAAATGCCTTGTGGTTCCAGGTAATTTGTAATGGCCTCGTCTATAATACGCAGGGTAGAGCCGTAAGACACCACCGTTACGTCCGTGCCTTCTTTAATAATTTCCGGCACACCAAAGGGTACTGTTTGTTGTCCAAGGTTGGATGGCAATTTTTCTTTCAGGCGGTAACCGTTCAGGCATTCTATAACCATACCGGGTTCGTCGCTTTGCAATAAAGTATTGTACATACCCGCTGCCTGTGTCATATTGCGGGGAACACATAGATACATACCGCGAATGGCGTTTAATATCATACCCATAGGCGAGCCGCTATGCCATAAGCCTTCCAGCCTGTGACCGCGTGTACGTACTATGAGCGGGCATTTTTGTCCGCCTCGTGTGCGGTAGAGTAGTGTTGACACATCATCGCTCAGTGGCTGCAATGCATAAAGCATATAGTCCAGGTATTGTATCTCTGCAATGGGGCGCAGGCCACGCATTGCCATACCTATTCCCTGTCCTATAATAGATGCTTCACGTATGCCTGTGTCGAATACACGGTATTCACCATACTTTTCCTGCAAGCCTGCAAAACCCTGGTTCACATCACCTATCTTACCCAGGTCTTCGCCAAAGGCACACACAGCAGGATTGGTAGCTAATGTATGATCGAAGAATTTATTAAGTATCTCAAAGCCATTCAGCATCGGCGCATCATGCTCAAATTTTGCAGGCACTTCTGCAACCTTCATTGCACTATGGCGCGATTCGGAGTATAAGTGAGAAGAATATTTTTCTTTATTGTCAGCACGGGTATAATCATAGAAATCGCGCAACGCACGTACCGCTTCCGTCTGTGTAGGGCATAAACGCAATATCTTGTCTACTGTTTGCAGAATGTCTTTGCGGATAGGCTCTTTCAGCGATGTAAGTTCCTTAAGCATTTCCGCGATCTTATCTGCATGTTGCCCGCCTTCATGAATAATAGGTTTACAAAGCGTATCTATGCTGTGTATCTGTTCGAGTATCGGGGCCAGGAAATTTTCCCATGCACGTTGTTTGGAACTGCGTGCATCATTTTTGGCCTCTTCTTCTACTTCTTTTATTGCCTCTTCTGTAGCTATCTCATTGTCCAGTACAAATTCGCGCATTTTCAACACGCAATCCCATTCCTTTTCCCATTCCAGGCGCTCTTTGCTTTTATACCTTTCATGCGAGCCTGAAGTGGAGTGGCCCTGCGGCTGCGTCATTTCCTGTATGTGAAATATGGCAGGGATATGTGTTTCGCGGATGCGCGCTATGCCTTGCTGAAAAACCTGCACCAGGCCGGGGTAGTCCCAGCCCTTGGCAGTATGTATATTGATACCGCCTTTACGGTCGTCCCATTGCATACCAGCAAGCGCTTCAGAAATAGAATTTTTAGTGGTCTGGTACTTGCGTGGTACCGATATACCATAACCGTCATCCCATATGATGATGGCAAGTGGTACGCGTAATACACCCGCAGCATTCACGGTTTCCCAAAACAAACCTTCAGATGTAGATGCATCGCCAATAGTACAGAACACTACTTCGTTGCCGCCTTTTGTAAATTTTTCAAAACCTTTTTGAAGTTCCTGTATATTACGGTATTGTTTAGATGCAAAAGCAAGTCCCAGTGCACGGACCATTTGTCCTGCTGTGGGAGATACGTCGCTTGAAGATTGGGGTGCCTTTGTAAGATCTTTCCAGTCGCCTGCTTCATCCAGCCAGCGTGTACCGTAATGCCCGTTCATCATGCGCCCCGCAGAAGCCGGTTCTCTTTTGGTATCGGGATCGGCATAAAGCTGCGCAAAAAACTTTTCGATATCACTCATGCCCGTAGCAAACATCAAAGTCTGGTCGCGGTAATAACCTGAACGTATATCGCCGGGCTGAAAACATTTGGCAACAGCTATTTGCGCAAGTTCCTTACCATCACCCAGGATGCCGAATTTTGCCTTGCCCGTCAATACTTCACGGCGGCCTATAAGACTGGCTTCGCGACTGGCAAATGCCATACGGTAGTCTTCCAGCACTTCATGCCTGAATTCTTCGTAAGACAACCTCTCAGCCGATTTTGTGTGTTTTGCTTGCTGCAACATATTCAATGATTCAAAAGAATGTACAAAGGTATTGTAATGTATTCCCTTAAAAGTAAAAAAATTAGTTTAGAGTTTACAATTTGGTAACTCTTATTATTTGTGATTTATGATTTATGATTGGAGGGAGTGAGTAATGAACCATATAGTTATATAACGCACAAATATCTGACAAAATATATCGTCCCATACGGGACGGGCGGCATTTTTTATCACATTTTTTACCAATATCATGTCCCTGTCGGGACAATTCCCCCCCCAAAAAATCAAATGACACTAAATGAATTCTTTTAGTTTTTCAATTACGGCATCTACCTCTTCTTTTGTGTTATGGCGGGAGAATGAAAACCTGATAGGGACAATCTCTGCTGAATGCCCGTTATGAAGCGCCTGTATGACATGGCTTGTGGAGTTAGCGCCGGAAGTGCAGGCAGAACCACCACTTACACAGATACCTGCAATATCAAGATTAAAGAGCAGCATGTCCGTTTTTTCAGACATAGGGAAAGCTGCATTTACAACTGTATAAAGACTACGCCCATTGGTATCTCCGTTAAAAATGATATCAGGGAATGTTTCCTGCAGCCTGGCAGCCATATAATGTTTCAACTCATTGATATAGGCGCTGTCATGTTCGTAGCGCTGAGTGGCAATTTCCAGGGCCTTTGCAAAACCTATGATACCATACAGGTTTTCAGTACCAGCACGCATATTGCGCTCCTGCGAGCCCCCATTGATATATGGTTTAATACTGATGCCTTCTTTTACATAAAGTATTCCAACACCTTTGGGCCCGTGAAATTTATGCCCTGCGCCGTTTATGAAATGCACATAAGTATTCTTCAGATCGAAAGGGTAGTGTCCAACAGTCTGCACAGTATCACTATGAAAGATGGCATCGTATTTTTTACACAATTCGCCCACTGCATTAATATCCAGCAGGTTCCCTACTTCATTATTGGCATGCATCAGGGTAACTAATGTTCTTACTTCACTGTTTTTAAGTAGTTCTTCCAGGTGGTTCATGTCCACATGGCCATCTTTTGTAAGCTTTACCCAGCTCAGTTTTGCCTGGCCGCTATGTGCCATATATTCAACGGTATGCAGCGTTGCATGATGCTCTACAGGTGAGGAAATGATATGCTTACAGCCCAGGTCACGAATGGCAGCATTAATAGCTGTATTAGTGCTTTCAGTGCCACCGGATGTAAAAAATATTTCCCCCGGATTGGCATTCAGAATGCGGGCTACCGTTTTACGTGCATTTTCTATGGCCAGTTTGGTTTCCCTGCCGTAAGAATAAATAGATGAGGGGTTCCCGAACTTTTCTGTAAGAAAAGGCATCATCGCGTCCAAAACATCGGGGTCCAGGGCTGTAGTAGCTGCATTATCAAAGTAAATTCTTTGCATTCAGGCATCAAATTTTAGCCTGCAAAGTTACTTTATTCCGCTTAAAAATAGGGGAATTTGAAATTGCATAATATGAAAATATTGTTTATAAAAATTTGAGTAATCCGTTTCTTATTGCTATATAAAACTAACAAATATTTAAATAATTAAATTACTTTTAGACAGCTTTAATTTTAAGACTGTTTAGATTAAATTAAAATATTAGCTGAATTTTAACGGCTATCTTCGATAT
>CAIYVS010000477.1 GCA_903929655.1 uncultured Bacteroidota bacterium
AGGGGTATGGAATTTATTTTGTAAAAATCGTTCATGAACTTTATCAATTCATCATTCCATTTCCCAAAGCCTCCGAAATGCCATTTATCAAATATTTGCCAATTGTTGTTTTTACCAGGCTGCAGATGCTTTGATATCTCATCTTCCAGGTATATTCCGTTTTTCATTGGCGCAAAGCCGAGTAGTTGCTGCGAGGCTGGCAAAGTATTTCTTAAACCGATAAATGTAGTTGCAGAGCCTATAGATACACATATATGGGTATAAAATGCAGGTATCAATTTTATTATATCTTCTGCACCTTTCCTGCCCCACTCGTTCGCGCCTCCTTCGGGAATAATAAATGGATCGTTGAATTGATTGCTTAATTCCTGCAGCCATTGTTCATCATTCTTTTTTGCATATTCTTCTCTTGTTACAAAAACCAATTGCATACCTAATGCTGTGCAATCTTTAAGAGTTGGGGTTAGCTCATGGGCTGCATAAGTGCCACGTACTATTGCTATTGCCTTTACCCGCTTTTCATTGGCAGCAGCGGCTGTAGCCACTAAATGATTGGAATAAGCCCCACCAAAAGTGAGCACAGTGGTATAGCCCGCTTCGGCAGCATATTGCAGATTGTACTTCAACTTATACCACTTATTACCGGATATTACAGGATGCAGTAGGTCCAGCCTGAGCATATCTATACGGCGTAGATCAGATGGATGCCAATCAGCATTTAAGGGCTGTATGATGGCATTTTCTTCACGAATTATATCCATACTCGCGCAGATAATTTTCTGTATCCCTCCATTTGGGCCTTACTTTCACAAATAATTCAAGATGTACTTTCTTTTGTAAAAACGCTTCGATTGCCATTCTTGATGCAATTCCTAATTGTTTTATCAGGCTCCCGCCTTTGCCAATCAATATAACCTTTTGAGTTTCCCGGCTCACTATGATCTCAGCCTTAATCACGTTCAAAGTCGTCTTTTCTTCAAAGGCCTGTATGATAACTGCAGTGTGATAAGGTATCTCCTCATGATACAATTTAAATATTTGCTCACGTATCATCTCTGCAACAAAAAACCTTACCGGCCTGTCGGACATACTGTCTTCCGGATAATAAGGCGGTGCTTCGGGCAGATTCTTTAATATCAGGGGGATGATCTTATCTGTATTCGTTTTTTGCAATGCAGAAACTGTCAGCACATCCCATTTTGGAAATTTTGTTTTGAATGCCTCCACAATTTCCTCAGTTTTCTTTTTATCCCGTATTGTATCGGCCTTGTTGAGCAATAAAATGCAGGGCACTTTAAGCTTCAGCATGGCTGCAATTGCTTCCAGCTCTTCAATGGGCTGCACAATATCATGCACCAAAATAGCAATGTCGCTGTCCTCGAGGGCACTTTTCACCTGTTGCATCATTTTTTCATGCAATTTGTATTGTGGTTCTATGATTCCGGGCGTATCTGAAAAAACAATTTGATAAGCAGGTTCAGTAAGAATACCCAATATACGATGCCTTGTTGTTTGCACTTTATGAGAGGTAATAACCAGGTTCTCACCCAGCAAAGTATTGAGCAGGGTTGACTTTCCGGCATTCGGAGCTCCAAAAATATTTACAAAACCAGCTTGATGTTTATCGGACATGAGACCGCAAAAATACTAGCAATCCTGCAAATACTGCATTTTAAAAAGGCATAAAAACAAAATGATTTGTTTATTCAATACACAACACATACATTTGCACCCCACATTGCGAGGTAGAGCAGCGGTAGCTCGTCGGGCTCATAACCCGAAGGTCATAGGTTCGATCCCTGTCCTCGCTACAAAAAACCTCTCAACTGAGAGGTTTTTTTATGTTCTCTGTATATATACTATACTCTTTTAGCCATAAGATCACCTATACTGGTTTTACAAGTAACCTTATTCAAAGGTTTTATTCCCATAATGCTTTAGGAAAAACAAATTGGACATGCAGGTTTCGGCCTTGGCTTGTCTTGCACATCGAATTATTTGATAATAAATCTGACGCTATGATGAGAGAAAAAGAACTGAAATCTGGCAAAGGTAGAGATTGGATAAACAAGAACTTGGCGGAATGGATAAAGGTGTTTCAATAAATATGTGGCTCATATCCGCCGCGGCGGACATAGGTTCGATCCCTGTCCTCGCTACAAAAAGGTATCCATTTGGGTGTCTTTTTTGATTTTGGACGATTTTATACTCCTAAAATGTCGAAATCGCAGGGCTTTCCTATAGCTTAAAATCGTTTACCTGTTTCAAAAGTTCAACATCTTTACGCCACTTAGCCATGTCCCTTTCATATGCATCTTGCGTTTTGGTGAGGCGGAGAGTATGTGGCGACTTTTTTTTGATAGTCTCCATTTTTAAATCAATTGTTACACGGCGGATTGCGTTTTCCATATCAGTTCGGAAATTTTGATTTTTCTGATAGTCAAAGACCTGTTGCGTTGGTGATTGTAGAAAATCCGCTAAAATGTGCCATATCTTTTTATCACCAGAATTGTTTGGTAATGATCTCGACCAATCAACCGGAGGTTTCGGCTTATTACCAACCCGCTTAGCCAGGTCTTCTTTGCATATTGCCATGATCTGGCTGGCTAAAATATATCCCTTACCTGCTTCAAGTATTACTTCTACCAATACATTGTTGACATACTCCCTGTTAATATCCTTTGTGAATGCTTCCTTTATATTTTTGAGCCATGCCACATCTCCCTCTTTAGGCTTGCTGAGTAGCAGTACCCTACGCAAAATATCTTTTGCAATAGCGCTTTTATCTGTTCCAGACAGCTCCAGATTATGCATATAGGCAGGTATCCGGTCTGTTTGATCTTTTACAAATGTAGTGTAGCTGTTTTGATCAGATAATTCAGTTAAAATAGTCAGGAGATGATTGGTTATAGATTTTTTCGCTATCTCACCAACTGTAGTAAATATTTTTTCAAAATACTTGGTAGGATAAGCTGAAAACAACTTCAACCAGCTTTCAACCTTGATCCTTTTGAAATAATTTGTCAATAAAATTGCGCCCTTGTCCTCAAGATAATTTTCATCTTTCAGAATGATCAAAAAATCTGCTAAGGGGCTATAATCTGAATGCCCGCTACTTTCTCTTTCATTTAAATCTACTTCTACCAATTTTTTTATCATCATTATTTGATCCACATTAACCAATTCCCAGTGCTTAATATAGTAAGCTATCCATTCCAACTTATTGCCAGCACTTAACTTACTTAATACATCAAACTGATACTTTCTTGGCCATAAAAAAATGGCTCCATAGTGATACCAATAAGTCATTTCCATCCCAGCATTTCCGGTATAGCCTTCTGCGTCCTTTTCTATGGGCTCCCCCTCGTTGAGTTCATCAGCAGATATAATATCTTCTTTTTTAAACTGAATATTATCCAGTGAAGGCACACCTTCCTGCATCCAATGTTCAACGCTTACATGTTCATCATATACTTCCCCCATTTCCCCGTCTTCAGCCAAACCATCATCATCATAATCATCATAACGGCCCCTTCCACGCGATCGTGACGAACCATAGTCATAATCATCTATCAGTTCACCCGTCTGATAGGAAGTAACCAAGCCCAATTTGGCGTAATATCCCGCTCTTTTTGCTGCCAGAATCAGTGCCTCTGCCTTAGGCCGGTCATCTAACTTGAGCGCTTCCATCATATAATTTGAAGGGGTATACTGATGCCCCAGCAATATTATTTTCAGAATATCCTGATAATCTTCTGCGGCTTTCAGGATTTCCGCAAGTCGGTTGGCATGGCCTTCCAATTGGTGCATTTGTATCTTTTTTTCACCTTTTTGCTGCACCAAGTTATAAGTCAGGCACACCCTGTATCCTGAAGTTATGGGTTTAATTTCATGTTCACAGTCGGCGTAGAAAGCTGTATATGGTATTTTGTATTGGCTTGCAGGCCCTGAAAAGTCAATAGTTTCTGTTCTTCCATCAAATTTAATGATCAGTTCACCCCCGGTATGCTTTGCCGGTAAGCCAATGATAAGCGAACCAAACATTCCTTTTTCTTTTTCGGAATCTTTATGTGGCAGGAAGAAGTCCCCTTTTTCATAAATCAGCAGTTTGTATAAATTGGCCCTTACCGGGTGTTCTTGTATGCCCAGCTCTGGCTTGATCCGTTCAATAACGCTCTCAATAAATCTATTCCAATCGTCATTATTGAAAGATATTTTACCGGCATCAATTTCCCATGCACTCCTTACGGTTGCATCCAGCACCGTCTTACTACCTTTGCCAAAAGGAGCTTTATGGGCCACTTTTATCATTTCGTTTATTTCGAGGGGACTTATAGGAAAACCAATCTCACCAATTCCTTCTATCTCCATACCCGGAAATAGAAACGACATGTTATCCATACTCACAAAAGAACCGCTTCCCTTGATTTCCCCTAAGACTTCGAGCAATTGCTCTTTGAAATCAGATGAATACATCTTTAAGATTTGAAAAACAAAACTAAGAATAGACGGAATTAAACAAAATAAATTTTCACATTTCTTTATACAGCTAAATTGCACCGTAATATTCAATTTTCAGAAGCTGCATTTGCACCCAATATTGCAAGGTAGCGCAGTGGTAGCTCGTCGGGCTCATATCCGCCGCCGCGGGCATAGGTTCGATCCCAGTCCTCGCTATTCCGCAAAAAATCCAAAATTTGTTTTTCGGACTTTTTTATTGCCCGCACCATATATAGTAATTTGTTTATATTTATTACGTAAAACCCAGCCATCACCACACTCCCACACACAGCTTCTACCAGCAATAAACCCCTCCTTGATACCAGAAGTATCTGCTTCTGCACTACTATATTTAACATAATCGTTTACTCATTTCTGTCTTATCTTTAGCATGCCTAAAAAAAACATACTTATGAGTACTGAGAAAGCCATTCTTGCCGCTGGTTGCTTTTGGGGGGTAGAAGAACTGATCAGGCATTACCCGGGGGTTATTTCAACAGTGGTGGGATATACGGGAGGTGATGTGCCCAATGCCACTTACAGAAACCACGGAACACATGCTGAAGGGATAGAAGTAACGTTTGACCCCGCAAGACTATCTTACCGTAAACTGTTGGAGTATTTCTTCCAGATACATGATCCTACTACCAGGAACAGGCAGGGGAACGACAGGGGAACTTCTTACCGCTCAGCCATCTTTTATAAGGACGAAACCCAGCGCTATACTGCTGAGGCCCTTATAACAGAAATGGAAGCGTCCGGCAAATGGCCGGGAAAAATTGTTACGGAGGTTGTACCTGCCACAGACTTCTGGAATGCCGAAGCCGAGCATCAGGATTATCTACAAAAACATCCAGGGGGCTATACTTGTCACTTTGAACGGCCTGACTGGAAGCTTTAAGTTAGAAATGATTGTTTTTTTGTATTAAAAGTTCGACATTTTGCAGGTTCCCTCCACGAAAAAAAAACTGAAATTCATTTTTCAGGCTTATTTATTATACAAAACACACCTCACCATTATTGCATGTTTATTTCAAAACCAAACCATTGCAATACTCCTACAAATAGCCTTTCTTAGTATCAGCCCGTCAATAAATAAGTAAGTGAAAACAATGGCTTTCCTTTATGTCTAATGAATGAGCCGCTAATGAATTGATGGACAATTCAAGAAATAAAAAATTTAATTCTTCTCCGCCAGTTCCTTCAGTTTTTCTAAAGCCTTAGGCCATACCTTCTTAAAATAGTCCAGGAATTCCGAGCTTATATTTGCGCCTCCCATATCAATTCTTAATTCTGTTTTCCCATCCACTGTTTTCAGTCTATAATTTTCCATGGCTCCGGCCCATTCCTTACTTTCTGTGCTATCCATATCCTCTACACCTTTACTAACAATACCCAAGTGTTTAATAGACATAAACTCATTGGGTATATTTTCTACTATAACAGATACCATACCTGAATTTTTCCCGTCCAGGAAAAGCACTTTGCTTCCTTTTTCCCAGTCTGTTTCAGCCCTGGAACCGGGAGCAAAGGCGGATGTCCACTCCCTATAAGTAGCGTCGTTCCAAAGTGTATTCCATACTTTTCCCTTTGGTGCATCTATTACTATATTAAATTTCATTTTTTCCATAGTTTTTCCGTTTAAACTGAGTATAAAGATTGTACTCTTTAAAGAAATGAAGC
>CAIYVS010000478.1 GCA_903929655.1 uncultured Bacteroidota bacterium
ACTTCTGCCTTCAATGCACAGGCAGTTAAAAAAAGCAACTGCCCCAAAAGCGGGGCTAAATATTTAAAAATGCTGGAGAGCTATTCGCAACGCATTCTGCCGGGTGTCCGTGGCATGCAGCCTCGTACAGAAACTCATTTTATACTGGTATGGAAAAGCAAAGAAGCCCCTGCCACTTTTTTTTGGCGTGGCGCTAATGGCTGGATGAGCTGCAATATGGTAAAAGTGCACAAAATAAAACAAGGCCCCAAAATACCGAATATGCCGGAGGAAGAATATACAACAGAAGACATCACACGTCACCCTATAAAAAAAGGAGACACGCTGGAAGTCACACCTGTACCAGGTGGCAAATTCCCTATTCCAAAAGAAATACCGGCAAGTGCATCCAATACTTTATTTTTCAAAACTATCAAAAGCAATTGGCTATCTTTTCCTGTAAACAAGATTACAGCAAAGCCCGATATAGCTTTACCATAACAAGATGAAGAAATTATTTGTAATAGTCACAATTGCTTTGCAAGGATTCTGTGCGAATGCCCAACCATGGTTGCCTGCAAACAATAAAGGCCCAATAAAACTGCAGGATATTGTTGACGCCTATAAGCAATCTCCCCAAATAAACGAGGATGAAGACCAGGATAATACGGCGACCATAAAAGAAGGCAAAAACTACCAGTTTGACAGGTGGCTCTGGTATTGGAACAGCCATACTGATGAGAATGGTTTTATTGTTCCTACCATGAAGACATGGACCGAATGGCAAACTTATCTGCACCAATCTGCCCAACAAAATCAATTTGCCAAAACAAGCGGAGTATCTTCCAACTGGACTTTCCAGGGTCCCTCGCAAGCTTTAACGGGCAATTTCGGTCTTGGCCGTATTAATTGCATTGCTTTTCATCCTGTTGATACCAATACCATATGGATAGGTAGTGCAGGCGGTGGCCCCTGGAAATCAACTGACAATGGCAGTACCTGGACACCGATGTATAATAATCTGCCCGTTATAGGTGTATCTGATATTGATATCAACCCCCTGAATCCGAATACGATGTACATATGCACAGGCGATGGAGATGGCGGTGACACCCATAGTGTAGGTGTCTTTAAATCTACCGACGGTGGTAATACCTGGGATACAACAGGACTTCAGTGGAATACAAGCAGCCTGTATAATGCGAATTCCCTTGTTATTAACCCGCTTGACACCAATACTGTTTTAGTGGCTTCCACTGTAGGCATTTACAGATCTCTTGATGCAGGCGCACACTGGATAAAGGTAAAACAAGGCGTTTTTAAACAAATAGTTTATAATCCTGCAGACACAAGTGTTTTATATGCTGCTACATACAACTCTGCAAATATTTTTCGCTCAGCAGATGGTGGTGCAACATGGCAGCAAATAACAACCGCATCCAATATCATGCGCATAGCGCTTGCCGTAACGCCGGCAAACCCTGCTATCGTTAAGGCAGTATTCTCCAACACCGCATATGGCCTGGAAGGTATTTATTCTTCGTCCGACTCGGGAAAGACTTTTGTAAAGATCTGCAGCGATTCAGGTTGCGCAAACAATATATTAAGCGGCAACGCACACCTGGATGCAAATGCCTGCGGTGGGCAAGGCTGGTATGACCTCTGCATCACTATCAACCCCACAGACTCCAACCAGGTATTAGTAGGTGGGGTCAATACATACCAGTCAACAAATGGAGGACTGTCATGGAGCATTGTTACACAATGGACCTCAAGTCTGCCAGGTGTTAAACTGATACATGCCGACAAGCATTTTATGGCTTTTAATCCGCTTACACCTTCCATTCTTTACCAGGGAAATGATGGAGGGATATTCAGAGCGCTTAATCCAGCCAGTCAGTTATGGACAGACCTTTCGAACGGCCTTGCCATTACACAGTTTTACAGGGTGGCGGTAAGTAATATTGCCCCCTATGCCATAGGCGGTGCCCAGGACAACGGTTGCAAAATGGTCAATAACGGATTCCTTACCCAACTTACAGGCGCTGATGGAATGGAATGCCAGATGGATTATACTGATACCAACACTTTCTATACTTCTTCCCAATACGGCAGTATTAACCGCACGCAGGACCATGGCGCGCACTACACTAATATATCCAATAACATTTCAAGTCCGGCACCTACAGGCGCATGGGTAACTCCTTTTATGCTCTATCCGCAAATATCAAGTGGCATATTGGCCGGCTTTAACAAGGTTTATCTTTCTACAGATTACGGGCAAACATGGAACAGTATATCTCCTGCATTTTACATAACTACATATATTGATAGGATTACTACGCCCCTGCTTAATTCCGACTACATATATGTAATGGTAAACAATGGCTTGCGATATTCGCCCGACTTTGGTAACACATGGCACAATATTGTTAATACAGGTGGCACCCTTTCCGATATAGTTGCCGACCCTAAAATTGACACCATTTTATGGGCCACATATAGCGGATATGGCGCCAATAAAGTGGGTAAATATTCAGTACCATCAAATACCTGGACCTATTACAATACCGGTCTTCCCGATATACCGGTTAACTGTATGGCCATTGATTCATCATCCGGCACGCAATATATTGGCACAGACATGGCAGTATTTTACAAAGACACATCAATGACACAGTGGGCACTTTACAACAATAACCTGCCTAATGTTGTGATTGATGATATGGGGATCAACTACACAACCAATGAGCTTTGGGCAGCCACTTTTGGACGTGGGTTCTGGAAAACACCCAAGTATGACCAGACCCCAACAGGCATCTCCATTATTCCTTTTACTATGGATGTGATCACAGTATCACCCAATCCGAACAGGGGGCATTTCACTGTAAATACAGACAATAAAAATCTTAGCGGACAAAAGGTAAATACAAGACTCATCAACAGTATTGGTATTACTTCATGGCAAGCAAATAACAACTTCAACATGAATGGCACGATGACTATCAATGCTGAAGGACTACCCAAAGGCGTTTATATCCTGGAAGTTTCAGGAAACAATACTATCGCACGCAGCAGGGTAATTATTTATTGATCTTAGGATATAACGAGCTCTCTTGCGTTGTTAATGGCGGCGTCACTGGGTTTTTCGCCACCTATCATGCGGGCTATGGCAAGTACCCTTTCGTCTTGCTTTAGTACTTTTATTTTAGTAGTAATGCGCTCGTCCTTACCTTCCTCTTTATACACGTAAAAATGGCGGGTACCCCTGGCTGCAACCTGCGGCTGGTGTGTAATGCATATCAGCTGGTGGTATTGGGAAAGCTCCCGTAACAATATCCCTACCTGGCGTGCTGCTTCCCCCGAGATTCCGGTGTCTACTTCATCAAATATCAAAGTGGGCATATGCATGGCCTGGGCTGTAAGCGATTTAATACAAAGCATGATACGGCTCATTTCCCCACCCGATGCTGCCTTAGCCAGCGGCAGAAACTGTCCGCTTTTATTGGCGTCAAGCAAGAACTGCACATCATCTGTACCTGTTATGCCGGGCTCCTGTTTTGTTAAAACAATTTCAAATTTCGCATTGGGCATACCGACCAGGGCAAGCAGTTCATTTACTTTATTCTTTATTTGCGGTGCGGCTTTTTTTCGCTTTTCAGATAATTTATCAGCACTTGCCAGGAGTTCATTGTAAATAATTTCCTGCTCTTTGTTCAAACGCTCTATGGTATCATTCAAGTCCAAAGTTGCGTTTAACTCCTGCTCCAGGTTTTTTTGCAATTCAAGCAGGCTGTTGGTCGCCTGCACGCCATGCTTTTTCAATAATTTGTACCCTATGTCCACTCGGTCTTGCAGTTGCAGCATTAATTCCTGGTCAATGGATACTTTTCCTTCCATATCCTCCAGTTCGGCTGCAATATCCTTCAGTTCAGCATGCGTAGCACTTATTCTTTGCAACAAGGCCGGCATGAGAGGCATAACATCAGCTATGCTCTGCAATTGCTGGCTAATGCGCTTTAACTCATTCACAATTGGCTGCTCACCTTCTTCAAGTATGTTGCGGGTACCTTGCAAAACGCCTATTATGCGCTCTGCATGGCTCATTTGCTTTAATTGCTGCTCAGCAAGTTCTATTTCATTTTCTTTAAACCCCGCCTGCAGCAATTCATCCAGTAAAAATTGCTTGTAGTCCGATTCTTTTTGAAAAGATGCCTGCTGTTTTTGGTATTCAGAAAGCTCATGGTTTATTTTTTTATACCGGCCGTATAATTGGGTGTATTCAGCCCTGGGAGAGGCATTACCCGCAATAGCATCTACCACATCCAGTTGGAAATGATCTTCTTTCAATGCAAGGTGACCAAATTGCTGCTGAAGGTCTACCAACAAAGAAGTAAGCCGGTTCAATACCGCCAGGTTCACCGGCGTATCATTAATAAAGGCTCTTGATTTTCCATTTGTCCCTATCTCTCTCCTGATAATGCATTCTTTTTCATAATCAAGGCTTTCTTCCTGTAAAGCATCCTTGAAGGCCTCATTATCCTTCACATCAAAATAGGCCTCCACAACGCATTTATCCTGTTTGTTGGTCAACACGGCTGTATCTGCCCTGTCACCCAATATAAGGGAAAGAGCACCCAGGATAATACTTTTACCTGCTCCCGTCTCACCGGTTACCGTATTAAGATGCTGATCTGGCAATAATTCCAGCTGATCGATAATAGCGTAATTCCTTATTATAAGTTTTTGCAACATAAAATTCTGAACCTTACAAAAATAGCTAAGAATAAATTGCTTTCACATTATTAAAGCAAGAACAGCTTTCAATAGTTATTTTTGCAAAATGGCTAAATTCTTTTTAAGAAAAAAAATAGGCGACAGGATCATAAACGGGCACCCCTGGATATTTGGAAACGAATTGGGAGATCAGGAAGGAGAATACGAGGCTGGTGATATTGTAGAAGTTTATTCATCAAACGGCTCTTTTGTAGGGAAAGGTTATATCAACCCAGCCTCACAAATACGTATCCGCCTGCTTACCAGAGACAAAAATGAAACAATAGACGAGCAGTTTTTTTACCGCAGGATAAAAGAGGCCTGGGAATACCGCAAACAGCTTGGATATATAGAAAATTGCCGGCTTATCTTTGGTGAAGCCGATGATTTACCAGCGCTTATTATAGATAAGTTCAATGATTATTTTGTAATTCAGACACTTGCCCTGGGCATAGACAGGTGGAAAAGCAGCATTGTTGATGCGATACAGAAAATATTTAATCCAAAGGGTATATATGAACGTAATGATGTACCTGTACGGGAACTGGAAGGGATGGTGCAGCAAAAAGGTTTTTTGTCAGCACCATTTGATACAAATATTATCCTGAACGAGAATGGATTAAAATTCCATGTGGATATAGAAAACGGCCAAAAAACCGGATATTTCCTGGACCAGCAGGATAACAGGCGTGCGATTCAGCATATTGTTAACGGTGCAGAAGTGCTGGAAGCATTTTGTTATACCGGCACTTTTGCATTGCACGCTGCTCATTATGGCGCTAAAAGCACTTTAGGGCTTGATATTTCTGCTAATGCTGTTGAAACTGCAAAACGTAATGCTATTCTTAACGGGTATGATCATATTAGCAAGTTTGAATGCGTGAATGCCTTTGATGTACTGAAAAAATGGGTAGGTGAGGGAAAAAGGTATGATGTGGTGATGCTTGATCCTCCTGCATTTACTAAAAGCAGGGAAAATATTCAAAAAGCAGTAACTGGTTATAAGGAAATTAATTTGCGGGGAATGAAGCTTACCAAGCCAGGCGGTTTCCTTGTTACAGCTTCCTGTACCAATCTCGTCCCTCCCGAGCTTTTCCTGCAAACGATACAAATGGCCGCAAAGGATGCTAAACGTAAATTGCGCCAGGTAAGCTGGCAGACACAGGCCTCAGATCATCCCATCATGTGGCATATTCCTAGTACCCAATACCTTAAATTTTTAATCGTTCAGGTTATGTAAGATTCCAAGATCGGAACAAACCAAAAAAAGATCGCACGCAGCGATCTTTTTTTATATAAAAGTGGTTATTATTAAAGTTGATTGTAGATAGACGCATCAGAAGCACGCGCAATACCGAAATATTGAAAAGTTTTATGCTGGTAGCCTTTGCGGATATAAGCATCAGTATCTCCTTGCTCAGGAACTGTAACCCAATCCTTGTATTTTGCTACTCTCCAACGGTAAACAGCAACTGTGTTAGGACCACGACGGGTAAGTGCATAGAATTGCAGATGTTTCTGCGTATATCCCATTTTTATCATTTGATCATCGGTATACTCGTCCTCAGCGATGCTTGCATGATCTTTTGTAACCGGGTTAAACCAGCCATAAACAGCAAGACGCCCCGGACCGGGGGTACGATAAGCCATGAAAATCGGAGTCTTATCATTCCATTTCCAGTTTCTCATCTGTCCTTCCTGGAATTCTCCGTCAGCTACAGTAACATATTCGTGATCCTCAGGATTAAACCAACGAAATACTCTAACCAGTTCGTCGTCTTGGGCTATACTTTTATTTGCGTATAATACAGATGCCAAAACAGTTGTAATGAGGATGGCGGTTCTTTTCATAATTAGTGCTTTTTTCGAAATTGCATCCAAAATACATAAAAATTTTGTTGCCTTGCAAGTTATTGTGATAAAAAATTTTTTTTGGGGCCTTATAATTCATTTATCCTTGTTCAAATGCACCATTTGGCGTAGCTTTGAGCCCCTTATGTGTCCGGCGGGCTTGCAACGTTCAGCAAAGGCAGCGTGTTTCCGACCGCGATCGCCATCGGCCGCTCGGTGGACGGGCTGGTGATGGTTCTGCTGGGCGGCGTGCAGACGATGGCGGGGCCGATCCTGGGGGCTGTGGTGTATACCGGCCTGTTCGACGCGCTGCAGCTTGCGACCGATCTGTGGCGGTTCTGGCTGGGCGCTGCGATCGTCGCGCTGGTCACGGCCTTTCCGCACGGCCTGGCACGGTTGAGGTTGGCATGACGATGCTCAAGGTGCAGGGGCTGACCCGGTCCTTCGGCGGCGTTGCTGCGGTGGACGACGTGTCCTTCTCGGTGGCGGCGGGCGAGATGCTGGCGTTGATTGGGCCCAACGGCGCGGGCAAATCGACCTGCTTCAACATGCTGGGCGGCCAGCTGCCGCCGGATCGTGGCACGATCCGCCTTGCGGGCCAGGACGTTACCGGCCGGTCGCCGCGCGCGCTGAGCCGGCTCGGCGTGGGGCGGACGTTTCAGATCACCGCCACCTTCGCCTCGATGAGCGTGCGCGAGAATGTGCAGACGGCGCTGCTCGCCCGTCATCGCCGGATCTGGCGTTTCGGCCGCGCGGCGGACGGCCATTTCGTCCACGAGGCGGCGGCGCTGCTCGCCCAGGTGGGCATCGCCGATCTGGCTCCGCGCCCGGCCGGCATGCTCGCCTATGGCGACCTCAAGCGCCTGGAACTGGCGATGGCGCTCGCCTCGGGCCCTATGTTGCTGCTGATGGACGAACCCACCGCCGGCATGGCGGCATTGGAGCGCGCAGCGCTGATGGCGCTGGTGCGCGCGCTGGCCGATGCCCGGGGGCTCGCGGTGCTGTTCACAGAACACGACATGGATGTGGTGTTCACCCGGGCAGATCGCATCCTGGTGCTGGACCACGGGCGGCTGATCGCCGAGGGCAACGCCGCCGCGATCCAGGCTGATGCGCGTGTGCGC
>CAIYVS010000479.1 GCA_903929655.1 uncultured Bacteroidota bacterium
AGCTTCGGATTGTTTTACTTCTTAAAACAATCCGAAAACTTCAAAAAGACCAAACCACTATGTATATTTAAGAATAACGGTCGATGGTGTATGTCGGGATATTTCAATAAAGAGGCGCTGGCCGGCAAGTAGATGGGACCAATCCATTGGGCGTGCAATCGGCACAAAGAATGCAGCGAAGGTGATTATGTTTTATCGGTGCTAACTAATCAAAAAATGAATGCTTATCTAAAAGAGATTGCTGACATCTGTGGCATTACAAGAATATTACCTTACACCTAGCACGCCATACGTTTGCCACTACAATAACTTAAACGATGGGGTGCCTATTGAAACCGTGTCTAAAATGCTTGGGCATAAGTCTCTAAACAGACTTAACATTATGCAAAAATTGCTTATATGAAAATTAGCGAAGATATGGCTATGTTCAAAGCGAAGCTTTCAGGTTTGCGATTATATTAGGCCTCAAGTAATTTTTGCATCCAAGGATGCCTTTCTGACCTTTGCCCACGTAAAAGATATTTCATTTCGCCGCTATAAATAGCATCTCTGTCAATAAGACACTGAATACGTTTAGCTACTTTTACAAAGTCTTGTTTTTTATCGTCATCACTTTGCGATAATTCAAAAAGCCTTTTAGCATCTAAAATATCTGAAATTAGCCCAACTGCTATTGAATGCCTCCTTTTACACGTGGGGTCTCGATCAAGGTGATATATTTCTATTGACGTTATTGCCCTTCGTTTTTCAATAGTAGCCTCACTAGCAGCGCATGGCCTTCCATTTTCTTGTTGGCACCCTAATAATTCACAATCTTCAATTTGACAAGGGTCAAGCAATTCTGGCTTTTCTCCTTCAATTGGGCCATTTGCATATACTCTTTTTGATTCATCTAACAGTGGAAATCTGTCGGCTTTTCCGCCTGCTGTTCCAAAAGCGATATCAATTCTTCTGCTATTACAGAATGTGCATGCCAAGCGAAAGTTACTTTTACTAAATGCTAACCATCGGTATCCTTGATGTGGGTTTATTGCATCAAAAACACGGTTTTTAGGTCGAAAGTGGTCGACAGCATTGTCGTCTCGATCAATTGATGATTCACAATACCAACATTTAGAGTCCGAAAGTACTGCCATGCTGGGTTTAAGTTCACGCCAAACAGAACTATAATCATCAGGAGAGGAACCGGCGGCTACAGCAATTGCTGCTGCATCAGATCGGCTATTCCATCCATCTGGCATTCTTAGCTTATCTAAATTAATGTATCGCATTATTTAGTTTCATTATTATCTTGCAATAATTGATCAATAAGTTCCTTAGCAAGCTTTTCTCTTTCGGTACGGTCCAAAACCACTATTTTATCGGCAAGGATTGCGGCCTCCTGGCTTTCAAAACGACTTGATAAAAGATCATTTCTAAGACGCAAGTACCTTGAGTATTCATCATCTGGGTGAAAAAATCTGAACCCCAATTTATTAAGCTGAGAATTTACTTCTTCTAATTGACTTTGTTCTTCTATTGACAATTCCCTTTTTGAGCCTAATACCCTCTGTTTTTCCAACAATAGTTGTGTTGGATGATCCATTGTAGAGGCAATCCCGAACATATCACTAGCTACGATCGCTGCATAACCCATTCCTCGTGGGTCTACTTCAGGATAAAAAGCTATCACTTTACGAGAATTCTCTTCATCTTTAAGCTGTAGTATTTGGACCTGCTCCTTAACGAGTTCAGCAATAGCTAGGGGGTTGTGTGTGGTAAGTAATATATGGCTATTTGAATCGCGCTGAGAAGAAGCTGATACTACATTTTTAAGGTAACTCAAATAATCGACGCTCCAACGTGGATTAAGATGAGTGTCAGGTTCATCCAATAGAAATAAGCTCTCTTCGTCTGCTGTAAATTTTAAAAGTCCGAGAACGGTGAGTAATTGTTGTTCTCCCTCGCTTAGTTCGCGAAAGGTTACGGTTTCATCACTTTTCCTGAGTTTTACTTTAATTCTTACCTCTTCAATAAGTTGCGATACATAAGTGCTCTCAAGGTCACGAAAGAATTCAGCAGGTGTTTGATTTGATACAAGGGCCTTTAATGACTTAGTATCTTTTATATACAAATATTTAAACTGTAATTTTTCTCTATTCCACATAGATACAGGAACTCGGCGTTCCGTTTCTATTGGTGCTAACGCGATTTCATACAAACGAGATAAAAACTCACTTACTACACCTTTTGCACCCCAAAATCGAGCATCGCCATCTTTTTGAGGTTTCCAAGGCGGTTGCCTTAAAACAAATAATACTGACTCCAAGCCATTTTCAGGATCTAAGCCTAAATTGTTTTTTAAAAAATCTAATACCTCATTGTTTTCCCCGATGAGAAAGGCCAGCAATACAAATTGGCTGTGAACTGGTAAAGCATAAAAAAGTCTTTTTACGCCAGGATCCTCTCCACTTCGTAACTTTTCGTCATACCACAAAAGATATGGGGCGAAAACCTCATGCATGCGGGAACTTTCGCCAGAATAGTAGCTAAACACATATCTTGGCATATTTTTTTCTTCCGCAAGGAACTTTTTAAGAGTAACTTTAGTTGAATTGGTTTCTTGTTCTTCTGTAATTATTAATGGATTTGTGTTTAAATCCTCTTTAGGGTA
>CAIYVS010000480.1 GCA_903929655.1 uncultured Bacteroidota bacterium
CGAAGGTGTGGGGTTAACGATGATCTTAAAAGTGTTTGCTGTGCCTGCACAGCTATTGGCTGATGGGGTAACTGTTATGATGGCGGTATCAGGGATGGCTGTTGTATTAGTTGATGTGAAGCTTGCGATATTGCCTGTGCCACTGGCTGCAAGGCCGATAGCCGATAGGCTGTTGCTCCAGTTATAGCTGGTGCCGCTTACCTGCGAACCGCCGAAGCTGATGGCTGTTGTTGCTGCTGTATTACAAATGGTCTGGTTGCTTACTGTATTTACTGTGGGTGTGGGATTCACTATGGTCCTGAATGTAGCGGGGCTGCCGGTACAGCCATTGGCTGATGGCGTTACCGTGATATATGCCGTATCAGGGATGCTTGTCGTATTCGTTGCCGTAAAGGATGCAATATTACCTGTCCCGCTGGCTGCAAGGCCGATGGCAGGCAGGGTATTGCTCCAGCTATAGCTTGTCCCGCTTACTGCGCCTGTGAAGCTGATTGTCGACGATGATGATGCATTACATAGTACCTGGTTGTTAACTGCGCTCACTGTAGGTGTTGGAACAACTGCATATTTCTTTACCGTAGCTTTCGATTGGTTATTGTAATCACTATATACTGCATAAACAGAACCGCTTGTATCAAGGGCCATTGAAGCATAAAAAACCTGCCCTGCAGAAAAATTCGTCGTACCCACTAATGTCCAGGCGCTGCTATAATATTTCATTAAGGTTGCACCGTTCGAATTAGGACCATCCTTATAAAGAACATAAGGGGTACCCGTTTTGTCAACAGCAATATTTGTAAAATAAGATGTTCCTGAAGAAAATCCTACACTTCCGACATTTACCCATGCACTGCCATTATACGTCATTGCTGTGGTCTTATTACCATTTGCCAGGTCTACAAATGCCACATATGGTGTGTTTGAAGGGTCTATAGCAATGGATGTGTAATTCACCTGGCCTGCTGAGAAACCTGCGGTACCTAGTGATGCCCAGGCACTGCCATTGTATTTCATTACAGTAGCTTTGTAACCGTTTCCACCATCCTGATAAACAACATAGGGTATTCCACTGGCATCAATGGCAATTGCAGTATTACCAACACTTCCCGCAGAAAAACCGGCAGAGCCAAATGTACTCCAGGCACTACCATTATATTTCATTACGGTAGCCTTATTACTATTTGCTGAATCTACGTAAACAATATAAAGATTGGTATTTTGATCAGTTGCTATATCGGTGTAGCTGACTGCGCCGGCGGAAATTCCTGCGGCACCTACTACTGCCCATGCTACCCCATTAAATTTCATTACGGTGGCTTTATTACTATTGGCCGCATCCTGGTAAACCACATAAGGCATGCCGGCTGTGTCTATTGCAATAGAAGTATAACTCGCAGCAGCAGCCGAAAAGCCGCTTGTGCCAACTACTGACCAGGAACCACCACTGTATTTCATTACGGTCACCTTGTTGCCGTTTGCATTGTCCACATATACCACATATGGGTTCCCGGCTTTGTCGGTTGCAATAGAAGTATATGCGGCATTTGAGGCTGAGAAACCAACAGAACCAACCGTACCCCATGCATAACAAGGTGTTTGAGCATGAAGGCCTGGAATAAATAAATTGGAACATAGCACGAGGATCAACAGACCTAAGACTTTTATTCCTACACTTTTTTTCGACTGAAATTTTCCGGATGGGATGAATACTCTTTTACAAAACGAGTTCAATTTCTTTTCCATATTTATATATATATTAGTTTCAAATCGTTTTTTAAAAAAACATTTTGAAACGATTTATCTTATTGCATATCAAATACACATAGGTATTTTTTAGCGAGTCAAAATTACCTGTGTACTTGCAGCAAAAAGATGATGTAAATCAGTAGCATGCCAGGGCACGCCTATTTAATATAGACCATAGGAAGGCGTATCAAATAAAAATCATACAATGGGATCATTGTATGACAAGCCAATTGCAGAATAGGTCATCTGTTTTAAAACAGATTTTTGTTATGTTTACCGGCAGTAAAAAATAATGGATTATTTAAATAATTATATTTTATTTCGTATTTTATTTTACAAAATATCATATTGAAGTATTGCAAAGCTTATTAAGGCATTACAAATGCCACAGATTATTAACCTATTTTACCCCGCTTGCATCAAATAGTTTTACTATCACTTTTCGTGTGCCATTTGCAGCCATTAGCGCTACCTTAAAACTAAGCCTGGAATTAGCTGGTATATTGTCAACAGCAACAACTTTTTCTCTTTTAATGATCGCGCCTTCTGCATTGATACAAAATACCTGTATCACAACATCTTTATATTTAGCTAATGATGCGGTATTCACCAGGTCTCCATTAATAATGATCTTGTTATTATCGTCAAGGATATACTCACTCTTCAGGGCCAGGTATTTAAGCGGGCTTATTCTTTCTATATCGCCCAGGTTGGTAATATTTGCTGCACGCGGTGCGGAAGAATTACCTGGTGAAAAATTGCATGAAACAAACGATACAAACAACAAGGACAACAAAGCAAGATATTTCATGCTCATTTATTTACCATGTCTAAAAATTCCTGTTCGCTGAGTATGCTTACTGTGCCCAGCTTTTTTGCTTTCTCCAATTTGGACCCGGCGTCTTCACCAACTACCAGGTAACTGAGTTTGCTGCTCACACTTCCCAGTATGGAACCACCTTTGTCTTCAACTATTTTCTCGGCTTCACTCCGTTTCAATTGATTCAATGTGCCGGTAAACAAAAATGTCTTCCCTTCCAATGCACCGCCGTGCTGTTTATGTTCTTTATGCTGGTTAGCCAGGTTGACGCCTTCCTTTTCAAGCAAATCAATGATATGCCAGGTTTCATGCATTTTAAAAAAATGAACAACAGAAGCTGCTACCTTAGGGCCAACATCCTCCAGGGTACAAAGCTTTTCTATATCCCAATCATATAAATCCCTGATGTGCTCAATTGCATTGGCAAGTGTTTTGGCTGTGGCCTCTCCTACATAGCGAATGCCTAATCCGTATATTACCCTGTTCAGCGTTTGTTGTTTTGAATTTTCGATAGCTTGTTGCAGTTTGCTCACCGATTTTTCCCCAAAACCCTCAAGTGCCCGTATCTTATCCCAATCCAGGTGGTAGATATCTGGGATACTTTTTAGTATTCCCAATTCATAGAATTTATTCACGTTTGCCTCTCCAAGGTTACGTATATCCATTGCATCTTTGCTTGCAAAGTGCATCATGCGCTCCACCACCTGCACCGGACAATTAATATTGATACATCTCCAGGCCGCCTCATCCTGCGCTTTCTCCAGTGTTTCTCCGCATACCGGGCAATGTGTGGGGAAATGTATTTTCTTCTCCTCTCCTGTTCTGAGTTCAGTTAGTGGCTTCACAATATAGGGTATCACATCTCCTGCCCTTTCCACCAAAACCGTATCACCTATATGCAAGTCCTTTTCGCGCACTACATCTTCATTAAAAAGAGAAATAGATGTTACTGTGACGCCACCAATAGGCACAGGATCTATTTTTGCAACAGGTGTAACAGCGCCAGTACGGCCCACCTGGAACTCCACCTTACGCAATACACTGGTCGCTTGCCTTGCTTTAAATTTAAATGCCACTGCCCAGCGCGGATGATGGGTGGTTTGCCCCATCCTGTCCTGCAGATCAAACCGGTTTACTTTTATTACCAGTCCGTCCACTTCAAAGGGCAGATCATCTCTGCGTTTTTCAAATTCATGACAATGTTCTATTACGTCATCAATCTTATTATATACCCTCATTTCTTTTGCAGGGGATGGGAAGCCTAATTGATATAGCCATTGTATGGCATCGTAATGCGTTTCTAATTCTTTGGGCCTCTGCGCACCTTTGCTCAATGAATAATAACTGATATGATACAAAATGGCAGTAAGCCCGCGTTTGCGCACTTCAGCAGGGTCCAGGATGCGCAGGGTTCCGGATGCTGCATTGCGGGGATTAGCCAATGGCGCAAGCCCTTCTGCCACACGTTGTTTATTAAAAGCTTCAAATACATTTTTATGTATTACCACTTCACCACGTATCTCTATTTGTCCCACATGCTTTTTTGTAAAGGCAGCAGAAAGCGGAATGGCTTTTATTTGTTTTATGTTGATCGTTATTTCTTCACCCATCACTCCATCACCCCTGGTTGCTCCCCTGGTTAGTTTGCCATCCTCGTAAATAAGCGATATGCCTGCACCATCATATTTAGGTTCTACGCA
>CAIYVS010000481.1 GCA_903929655.1 uncultured Bacteroidota bacterium
CCGATCTTGTTTATGGCATACCAGATGATGTTCGCCATTATTACGCCTGCACTTATTACTGGGGCATTTATTAACAGGGTAAGCTTCAAAGCATACCTGGTATTCCTGGTGCTTTGGCAACTGTTGGTATACTATCCCTTTGCACATATGGTTTGGGGCGGCGGCCTGCTGGCACAATGGGGTGTTCGCGATTTTGCAGGCGGCATTGTGGTGCATGCCACGGCTGGTTTTGCAGCGCTTGCATCTGTGATATATGTAGGCAAGCGCCGGGACAGGGAATCACCGCCAAACAGCATTCCGCTGATAGCTATCGGAACCGGTTTGCTATGGTTTGGCTGGTATGGTTTTAATGCAGGTAGTGAACTGGATGTAGATGCTGTGACAGGTCTGGCGTTTTTAAATACGGATGTTGCCGCTTCATTTGCTGCCATTACCTGGTTGATCATAGAATGGAGTCTGGCGAAAAAACCCAAATTTGTTGGCTTGCTCACGGGTGCGGTAGCTGGTCTCGCCACTATTACGCCTGCAGCAGGTTTTGTTTCGCTTCCATCTGCTGTTATAATAGGTATAGCTGCAGGCGGCGTTTGTTACTGGGCTGTATCACTAAAAAACAAGATCGGCTGGGATGACGCCCTGGACGTTTGGGGAGTGCATGGAGTAGGGGGCTGTCTGGGTACAATTCTTTTAGGCGTATTTGCAACCAAAGGGATTAATCCAAATGGTGCAAATGGCTTAAGTACCGGCGAAACTACTTTCTTTTTCCACCAAGTGATTGCTGTGATCGGTGCCTGTATTTATGCATTTGTATTTACTTATGGTATGTTGGCATTAATTAATGTTGTAAGCAAAGTGAAGGTGGCAGAGGAACATGAAGATAAAGGGCTGGACGAAGCATTGCATGGCGAAAGAGCGTACGATGCTGGTGTATTATAAACAAGAAACATCATAATAAAAACAGGCCGCATTTTATGCGGCCTGTTTTTATATGCCTGGTTTACACAAGAGCGATTTACAATCGGAAAAGAATAGCCATGATAATTCTGTTTTCTGATGTTGTAAGATCAGGCACCCATGCATTTGGGTTAGCCGGGGTATTAGGTAATGGAGTTGTGGTATACCCACTTGGTGAAGTCACACCTCCGGGACCTGCAAAGTAAGGCACACTCGATTCCCGGTGTACCCATTCCAGGCGGAATTCTATACTTTGGTTAGGCATCCAACTGATGTTAGTGGAGCAATCCCAGCCACTGAACTGATCTCCGGGGTTTTCAGAAAATGGATGCGTCCCCGCAGTTTGGGTAGGATTGTTAGGGTCAGGCAAAGGACTTGCATCGCCGGTAGGTGCAAGCACCAAATAACGCCCGGGATTTTTCATCCATCCGCCGCCAACACACCATGCCAGTTTATTATGCGCAAACCATACCCGGTTATATATCATCCAACTCATAAAATATTGTGCAGGATTATTCACTCCGCCATCAGAAAATCCATTTACACCATCTCCTTTTTCAAAACCAATATCGCCGGTTAAGGAC
The DNA here is from genome assembly GCA_903929655.1 of uncultured Bacteroidota bacterium. GTDB lineage: Bacteria > Bacteroidota > Bacteroidia > Chitinophagales > Chitinophagaceae > JABDGU01. Next base: position 1,536 of record CAIYVS010000481.1, read on the forward strand.
ACTGCCATTTTGGTAATGCCATGAGATTTTGGACGATTATAGTATCTCCATAACATGCTGTTGTCTGAGTGGAAACGATGCCTGCCTAAATAGCCGGCTGCATCGGTGCCATAATAATCATTAGTAAGCAATTTGAAATTAGAATTGGGTATCCATGTGATGTTTCCTCCTACACCTGGTAATTGGTTAAACATACCATAGCTCTGCCAGCCATTAATGATCCATGGTTCAATCTTAAGATGTGGAGTGGGGAATATCTGCACCCTTATCCCATTGAAAAACCAGGGTGTGTTATCCGAAGTAAAGGATGCCTGGTATTCCCAGTTCTCAACCTGGTAGTATGAATTAAGTCCTATATAAGACATGAACATGCCAGCGTCCACATTTATACCATGCCATACATTAAAATGGTATCCACCATAAGCTTCGCTTATATAACGATATACATCCGCAAGGTTGTATTGCCCGCGATAAGGGCTTAGATCGTTACGCGGAACCACTGTTGAACGGGTGCCGAACTGGGTCATGATCCTGCCCCTTGCATCACCATAGCTAAAATCACCACCTATAGCAGCAACCGAAACCTCCATTTCGTCATTGCGAGCCAAAGCTGTAGACCCTACCACCGTATGGTCTATAGGATCATTGAAAGAATGAGTTGCATTGGCATCTACAAGTATGCTCCAATTAACATATTTGCTTTGCAAAACTGACGAATCCCGTCGGTCGCTGCCATTATACCATGACTGGTCCATTCCTTCAAAAGGAACCTGGGACCAAATTTCTCTTACTTTCTTGTCTTTAAGTCCCGGTGCCTCAACAGATTTTATCTGTACTTTATCACTATTGTCTGTTTCTTCGTTTGTTTGTGCCTTGGCTGTCTGGGTAAACATTATGGCCGCCATTGCCATGAATGTTATTTTTGCTCTATTCATTTGCTTTTTTTTATGTGTAAAATGTTATTGTTTTTTATCACCTGTAAATAAACGTAATTTATTTTATAAATTTTATGCACAGTATCACCTGTTTTATTTTTGTGTCATATTTAATAGTTCGCTTGCAATATGCATCAGTCTGCCTGCGTTTTCTTCTATATTGTTCAGCAGGTTTTTTTGTTCGTTGTTTAAAGCTCCGGTTTTTTCCTCATTCAGTGTCTTTATGCTGGTTTTTATTGATGAGATAGGGGTTTTCAATTCATAAGAAATAGTTGCGAGTAAATTGGTTTTGGAATTATCTATTTCTTTAAATGAAGTGATATCCTTTAAGGTAAGCACCTCGCCAATATTTGCTCCCTCATTTTTAACAATCCTGTAGTCAACAGAAAAATAACTCTCTTTCCTGTCAACGATGATCTTCAAAGCTTGTTGTTTGTTATCCTTCTGCAAAACTATCCGTAAAAGATCATTATATAACGCGATGTCAGGGGCATATTTGCCGATGATATCAGCTGCTTTTAAATTAAATAGTACCTCAGCCTTATGATTAATAAACAATACCATGTTGCTAGCATCAAGGCCTATTACTGCATCCTCCATCTGGTTGATAATGGTTTCCACACGTTTTTTCTCAAAGAGTATTTTGGAGATATTGCTGTGCTCGTATTCATACAATTGTCTTGCCATTTGGTTAAACGCATTTGCCATTTCACCAAATTCATCTTTGTTGTCTATAAATATTCGTTTCTCGTAGTTTCTTTGGGCAATCTCTTTAATACCCTCAGTAAGTAAACGTATTGGGTTGGCTATATAGCCGGGAAAATTGACCACAAAAGAGAAGCTGATAAGCACTAAAATACTTGTGAGTATAGTTATCCACAGCTTTGCTGTTGCGGCAGTGTTCAGAGCATTGGCATTTTTCCTTTCCAGCGCATCCTGGTTAAGGTTATAAATGGTGTATATTTCTTTATTTATATTTCGGAATATTTCGGGATCATGTATGCCGTTTTTTATTTTGTCAAAATAAGACCTCAATTGTTGTGTGGCATTTTTTTCGCCAGCTTCTGTAATATTATTTTCCTGTAGTTTCAGGTTTGCTTCAAATTTGTCAAGTGCTGCCGGGTTTGCACCCAGATCATTTATCGCATTCGACATTTCGCTGCAATAACGGATGGTATTATAATTTGCGGCTAAAAGTTTTTCAGTTTTTGATGACAAAAGATTAATAAAGACAATAGCAACAACGCTCACCGCAAGTAATAATGCGAATAAAACACCAATAGCAATTGCCACTTTCGATTTGATTGATTTTGCCATGATCAGGACATTATGATTAGGTCAATATTATTGACTGATAGTTTTTTAAGCAGTTGATTGAATACATTCGTTGCCATGATTACTTCTATAAGACTTAGTGTTGGTTTGCCAATACATACAGTTGTTATATTTTTTTCATCGGCTGTCTGCATGATTGCAGTCGCCACTTTGTTATTTTTCACCCTTAGCACTTCCGCTCCCAATTCTGTGGCCAGCTTAAAATTGTTGATCAGGTGTCGTTGTTTGTCAAGTCTTATTTTTCCTGAGTTTTCATGTGGTGTTTCTACATATAGCACATACCATTGCGCGTTATAGTAGCTGGCAAGTCGGCTTGTTTTGCGTATCACTACCTTTGCGGTTGCTTCATTACTGCTTATACATGCCAATATCTTTTCATGCCGGAAACTTACATTTCTTGGTATTTCTTTTTCAACTTTTCTTTCTATCTGGCCTGCAACCTCTTTTAGAGCCAGCTCACGCAACTGAAGTATACTTTCCGGTTTAAAGAAATTGTGTAGGGCAATTTCTACTTTTTCAATCGCGTATATTTTCCCGGCTTTCAACCTGTCAATAAGCTCATCAGCTGTAAGGTCAATATTCAC
>CAIYVS010000482.1 GCA_903929655.1 uncultured Bacteroidota bacterium
AACTAATTTTTTTATTTTGAATAATGAGGAATAAGATGGTGGGCCTACCTTCCATCAGTAATAGAAACAAGTGTAGAATTGCCGGTTAAATAATTGATCTTATACCTGTAGATACTGTTTTTAGAGGTGGCTGCTCCAATAGCATAGCCCACAAGGCCAAACATGAGATAAGAGCCTGAGGCTTGTCCAGCATCGAAAGAGCTTTGTTTAACATTAAAATAAAAATCAAAATTCTCCTTTTTTAAAGGGCTGAGTACATTTTGCATTCGTACTAATGTTGTAGTACCATCGCACACTGCATAAATTTCTTTGTCAAAATTAAATCGTCTTTTATGGCTGCCATGCATGGTATATGCTATAAAATTACCACGGGGAGAACTATCAATATATATATCCCTTTCATCAGGTATATTTAATTCGAACTGGTGATAATTATGGAAAACACCTTTCTTAATTGCGGGGGCATTGTAGACGGGTATCTTTAGCTTTTCAATACTATCCAAATGAACCAATTCATTATAGGTGTAGGTATTTGAACTGGGTATGAACTCTATTTTAGAAACGGACTGTGCAATCTCGCAGAGGTGTTCGCTGACAGCACGGAGCAGTACTTTATGAACGCTCAATGCCCTGGCAGAGTATATGGTATCGAGGGCTTGTAGTTCGGTATAGCGCCCATTGTCTGTATTGGTAAAAAAGCGCATGAAGAGTTTGAAGTGTCCTGCTTCACCTGCCTCATCCCTGTTCTCTGTAATAAAAAAGGTGTATAAGTAGATAAACAGTTCACGGCCTTGTGCACCCTGAACAGGGGATATAAAAAAACGTTGGAGGCTATCTTTTAAACTGCCTGTAAATGTGATGGGGCTGATGCTATTGGAGTAACCGTTTTGAACGTACCCGATAATATTGCCGTTATAGCTGTAGTCCAATACTGTAACTTTTCCGAAGGGCGATGTAGCCGTGTTGCAGGAATAGGACAGCTTAAGTTCTGCATTCTGAGCAATGGATGTATTGCTAAAAGTAAGCAGGATGAAAATAATGGGTAAGGTATGCTTCATTTATATGGCTTTTATAAGGCGCTTAAAGATAAATAAAGGTTTTTATTTAAAATACCGGTGGACAGGAGGCGCTGATTTCGGCCAAAACGTCGCAACATTTGCATTTGTCACCGGGGATGATTTACTTTATAAAAAAGTAATTGTCCTAATTGATGAATGCTAGATGGAAGATAGCCCAGCACTTTGAATTGAAATGGTGGAAACGCTACCTGGCGGGAAAGGGAAAACAGGAATACTTGGCAAATAAAAGGAAATACTGGGAGCACCTCTACACCATGATCTCAAAGGAAGTGCCGATAAAGCCGGCTGATACTATACTGGACCTGGGTTGCGGACCAGCGGGTGTTTGTTTGCTTTTTATCAGGAACAGGCTAACAGCGGTTGACCCCTTGCTGGATGAGTATGAGAAGAACCTTAGTGTATTTTCGAAAGCCGATTACCCTAACACAACATTCATCACAAGCAGTATAGAAGATTATCAAAACAATGAATTGTACGATATTGTTTTTTGCATGAATGCAATTAATCATGTTGCCGATATAGATTATGCCTATGCAAAGCTTGCAGCCTGCGCTAAAAAAGGTGGAAAAATAGTTGTTTCAATAGATGCGCACAATTACTCTTTCTTCAGATTTCTTTTCAGATTGGTGCCCGGCGATATCCTGCACCCGCATCAGTATGACCTGAAGGAGTATGAAACATTTCTGCAAAAAAACCAATGCAAAATTCTGCAAACAGAACTGGTGAAAAAGGAGTTCTTCTTTAGTCATTATATGATGGTGGCTGAGAAAATGATATAAACAAATTGACTTAGACAATGAGAATAATAAAGCTAAAAGCAAGGGCTGACGACTGACGGCCTTTGTATAACTGTAAAAATACTCGCTAATTACTGCAAATATCCGGTTTGAATAGTGCTTTCCAGGTAAGGGTATCTATTTTTCTATTAAGTTTGTATATCAAAGCCAATTTTCAAATCATTGACCATGCGCATACTGTTAGTATATCCGGAAATGCCTGATACTTTTTATGCCATGAAGCATTTTATGCAGGTGATAGATAAAAAAGCTGCTTATCCTCCCCTGGGCTTATTAACTGTTGCAGCCTTATTGCCTAAAGATTGGAAAAAAAAACTTGTTGACCTGAATGTAAATGAGCTGGAGGAAAAAGACCTTGGCTGGGCCGATTATGTTTTCCTTTCTGCAATGAATGTGCAGGAGCAATCGGTGCGGGAGATCGTGCGGCGTTGTAAAAAAGCGGGGGTGAAAATTGTGGCAGGCGGATCACTGTTCACACATGAATATGAACGTTTCCCCGGTATTGAACATTTTGTATTGAACGAGGCGGAAATTACCTTAGCGCCTTTTTTAAAGGATCTTGAAAAGGGGAACCCCAAACCTGTTTATCAATCGGCTGATTTTGCCGATATGGAAGCTTCGGCATTGCCGGCATTTGAGCTGGTTGATATGAGTCAATATCTTTATGCTATTGTGCAATATTCCAGGGGATGCCCGTATATGTGCGATTTCTGCGACGTTACGGCATTGTTCGGAAGACGACCCAGGACAAAAAGTGCCGCGCAGATCATTGCCGAACTGGAAGCCATTAATAAAACGCCCGGTCTGCAATTGATCCTTTTTGCAGACGACAACCTGATAGGCAATAAAAGAATTTTAAAAGATGAGTTGCTGCCGGCATTGATAGCATGGCGAAAAAAAGCCGAACCGGGATTTTTCTTCGCCACGCAGCTAACCATCAATTTAGCGGATGATGAAGAGTTGATGCAACTAATGCTGGATGCGGGTTTCAGGCATATATTCATTGGCATAGAAACGCCTGTGGAAGAAAGCCTTAAAATGTCGCATAAAAACCAAAACCTGAAACGCGATATGATGGACAATATTAACCTTATTCACCAGAAAGGGTTTATTATTTCAGCGGGTTTCATTGTGGGTTTTGATTCTGATGAGGCATCTGTTTTCAATCGGCAGCTTGTGTTCATTCAGCAAAGCGGCATTCCGCTGCCCATTGTGAATATATTGAAGGCTCCGCCGGGCACTGACCTGTACAGGCGTATCAAATCGGAGAACCGTTTATCAAAACCTTTTGCTTTTGCAGAAGGCGACACGAATATTGTTCCTGTTATGGGTGAGCAGGAACTCTATAAGGGATTCCTGGAGGTGATAGATAATATATACCAGCCTGATAAATCTTATTACCGCATCAAACAGTTTTTTCTTAATTACCGTTTCCCGGAAACTTCTGTAAAGATCAGGACGAAATATGACCTGAAACATCTTAAAATGATGTGGAAGATCGTTTACAGATTAGGTATAAGATACGAGGAACGAAGCTATTTCTGGAAACTGATAGCGTGGACCTTCTTTTACAATCGTAAATACTTGGATAAGGCCCTGTTTTATGGCATTATGATCTACCAGATGCACCAAACTTACCTGAATATTGTGAGCCAGGTATCTGTGCAGTTAAAGGAAGCGGAGGGGAAAAGGAAATTTGAATTCCCATTGCAGCCGGGAATGCTTTCTGAACCACTTGCACAACAGAGTAGTTAGGAGCCTATGCGGAACATGGGTTTTCGGTTCGTTAAATTCCAGTTGCAAACGGGCAGAATAGTATAGTCACAAGTTGACTAAGACACAAGGCTAATCGCCAAACTTGAGCTAGTGAAGAGGTTTCAGAAACCTAAATCCCTGTTATAGACCGGTCGGAAAAATTGGAACAAGGAAGCATGTCAAACTTGCCAAAGGAAGCTTTGATACGCCAATATTATTTTTAAATATGTAGTGCTGATTTGAAAACTATTTTATTACATTTGATATAAATCTAAAAAATATGAAGACCTTAAACTTTAAAATTAAACCTGCAAGCCTGCTTCTTGCAAGCGCTTTATCATTGCTTTCTTTTTGCAATACTTATGCCCAGGGTAGTTGGGTAGAACTCGGCTCAGGAGCGAACAGGTTAGTGTCGCTTTTAGAGCTTACATGCTATGCCGATGCGTCGGGGAATTTATATGCGGGGGCACTTGACGTCAATTTAAAGGGTGCTGTTTATAACTGGAATGGTACCGCTTGGAACGAATTAGGGTCAGGCTCAACTGCGCTGAATTCTTTAAGTAGCGGAATATCAGCAGATGCGATCTTTACTATTACAAAAGATCCGTCAGGAAATGTCTATACTGCAGGCTCATTTATTGATGCGAATCACAGGGAATATGTTGCAAAATGGAATGGTTCAGCATGGAGTGAACTAGGCAATGGATTTAATTCCAATGGTGATTCGACAAATTCGTATATATGGACTGTTATCAATGACGCTTCAGGGAATATATATACGGCAGGTGGTTTTACTGATACCGCTGGCTATACTTATGTAGCTAAATGGAATGGCAGTACCTGGTCTGAACTTGGCACAGGAACCAATGCACTGAAAGGCAATAATAATATTTTTTGTCTTACAATAGATGCTTCAGGAAATGTATTTGCTGCAGGTGGTTTTACCGATACTAACGGCTACTCTTATGTAGCAAAATGGAATGGCACTACATGGACTGAAGTAGGTACAGGCACAAATGCATTGAAAGCAAATAGTTTAATCAGAGGGATGGCCCCCGACGCTTCTGGTAATATATATGTAGGCGGCTGGTTTACAAATGCAAGTGGCAAATATTATGTTGCCAAATGGGATGGCACAAGCTGGACTGAACTGGGGGGCACAAATGCCTTGAATGCCAATAATGAAATTTATGCTTTGATGATGGACGGATCCGGCAATGTGTATACAGGTGGTGCCTTTACTAATGCAAATGGTAAACATTATGTTGCGAAATGGGATGGTAGTGCATGGACAGAATTAGGCACGGGAGCCGGCTCCCTGAACGCAAATGGAGATATTGGCGCACTTGCACAAGGCGCTTCGGGCGTGGTTTATGCTTGTGGAAGTTTTGCAGATTCTCCAGCTTCGCCTTATCCTCCTTTAAATTATGTTGCAAAATTCGTTCCCGGATTAAGTGTAACTAATATAAACAAGGGAGATAATGTACATATTTTTCCAAACCCGGCTTCCAATACGTTAAGTATCGGTTTAGAAAAACAATATGCAAATGCGAACGTTCGTATAACTGATATGACCGGAAGAGAATTGTATTCTTCCTTTATTTACAATGGCAAACTTGCAATTGATATTTCAAGCTGGACTAATGGTCTTTACATTTGCAATGTGGATATGATAGATGAAAAGAGTAGTTTTAAAATTGTTATTAATCATTAAAAAGTAACAAATACCCTGATTTTTGCACTTTATATACAAAGGCTGCCAATTGGCAGCCTTTGTATA
>CAIYVS010000483.1 GCA_903929655.1 uncultured Bacteroidota bacterium
AGCACTTGTCGGTGTATAATTGAATACCGTGTTATTACAAATAGCAGATGGCGCTGTTGTGCTGCTGAAGAAATTTGCAAAAGAAAAACTGGGACTTGACTTTAGCTATAAAAATTATAAGGTGGTATAGTCGGTCTATTCCGGAATAAGTCTTTTTTCATTGGGCTTCAACAGCATCAGTTCTGCCGAGATAATGCACCACAGAATAATGGAGGGTATTACCTTAACTACATAAGGTGTAAACAAATTGTCTTTTATGGAATGAGGAAAAATATCTGATACACTCAGGGAGGTGAACAGGAAGACCATGAATAGCATAACATTCCTCCAGGTTTTTGGTTTTTCTGCAAAATACCAGATGCCGGTGCCGCACATCGCAATTATAAAGGTGGGCGATTCTGCTTTGTGATTGAAAATAATTACCCAGATGAGCATACTTGCCAACACCAACAGGCGGTATAATTCATTTTTGTATAGTCGCCAACGAGCCAGGGGTAGCAGAAAAAGGGCTATGCCTAAAAGTGTAACATAAGTTTTAACACCCTCTATACCAAACCAGGAATGCAGCCAGCCCATAACAGATAAGCCATAGGAATTAGATTGATCGGCAGCCAGGAGCGTGGCCCAGTTATGGTATTGCCAGATTAAAGTACTAAATGGTGTAACCAAAATGGGGAGTAAAAAGAAAAGAACAGACCATATGACAGACCATGCAATAAATTTTATTTTGCCTGGGTAAAAGAGAAATAAACAGAAGCCAATAGCGCCGTAAACTTTTATAAGTGTTGCCAATACCAGCCAAAGTGTTGCCCATTGGGCTTTGCCTTTCTGCATGGATACATACGCGAATATCAGGAGCCCGGCAAGTAATGCATTACTTTGTTCGTTCTGGATGCTGGTAAGCTGCTCTATCACTATAAAGGCAAGAAACAGATTTCGGTTCCTGTCTGAAAAAGGTAATTGCCTGATGGCAAAGAAAAGAACCAGGGAGTTTAATAAGTTCCAGACCACTAAGCCGAAAAAATCCGGTAAATAAGCTAAGGGTGCAAAGAGCACTGAAAAAGTGGGGCTGTATTTGTAGAGGTCCCAATATTCAGATGGGTAAATGATATAGAGGTTCTTGCCTTGCAGAAGATGAAACCAGGACTGTTTAAAGATGACATAATTATTGTAATGGGTAATGCTGCAGCCTATATATCGCTGCATCGTGTCCAGGTTGTTTACAATATCATGGCCGGGAGGTGCTTTGTCCGGCATGGTGAAAGTATGAGAGCCCAGGCTGATATTTTGCACAGCTGTAATAACAGCTAAAAGAATGAATACCCAAAGAATGGTGCGTGTATTAAGCAGGAAAGAGGTAACAGATGACCATTTTGGCATATCGGCAATGAAAATACTACTCCTGTAAGAAGTATGCAAATAATACTGAACCGGCTTTTACAAAATCAGATATCTTATTGTTCTATCAATTGCAGCGGGTCATTTTTAAGGAATTTTTCTGCAGCTATCAGGTCGGTATGTAAAATCCTGTCCTTGTCCATCTTTGATACTTCTTTACGGAAAGCGCACTCTATTTTTTCCAGGGCAGGCGAGGTTTTTGCAGGCCTGCGCATATCTAATGCCTGTGCTGCGGTAAGCAGTTCTATGGCAAGGACACGTTGTACATTTTGCACTACTTTTCTCAGTTTGGTGGCTGCATTTGCGCCCATACTTACATGGTCTTCCTGTCCGTTACTGCTCACAATACTATCCACGGAGGCGGGCGTGCATAGCTGCTTGTTCTGGCTTACGATGGCTGCAGCGGTGTATTGTGCTATCATAAAGCCGCTGTTTAAACCGGCATCAGGTGCCAGGAAAGCGGGTAGTCCCCTCTGGCCGCTGATGAGTAAATACGTGCGGCGTTCTGAGATATTGGCGAGTTCTGCCATGGCAATAGCAAGAAAATCAAGATGTAATGCCAATGGTTGACCGTGAAAATTGCCGCCACTCATGATGGCATCTTCATCATGAAAAACGATTGGATTGTCTGTTACTGAGTTGATTTCTACCTCTACTACATTTGTGACGGTATCTACTACGTCTTTGGTAGCGCCATGCACTTGGGGCATGCAACGGAAGGAATAAGGATCCTGTACCTGTTCCTTCTTCTGTTGTTGTATTTCGCTGCCTTGCAGTAATTGTAATATTCTTTTTGCGGTGTCTAACTGGCCTTTGTGAGGGCGAACACGATGAATGGGGTATTGAAAAGGTTCGTCTTTTGCTGCAAATGCATCTACTGATAAAGCGCCGATTACATCGGCCCAAACCAATAGACGTTTGGCTTCTATAAGAGACCAGCTTGCATAACTGCTCATGAACTGGGTACCGTTCAATAAAGCAAGACCTTCTTTCGCGGCAAGAGATAAAGGCTGTATATTCAGTTCTTTCAGCAAATCAGCTGCGTTTCTTTTTTCTCCTTTATAATTAACCCAGCCTTTACCCAATAAGGGTAAGCTGAGATGTGCCAGGGGGGCCAGATCTCCTGAGGCACCCAAAGAACCAAGCTCATACACTACGGGACTGATCCCAAGGTTGTACATATCGGCAAGACCTTTTACTATTTCGGTCCTTACACCGCTATATCCCTGGCTAAGTCCATGAATTTTGAGTAATAGCATCCAGCGTACTATTTCTTCCGGCACTTCATCACCCATACCGCAGGCATGGCTGCATACCAGGTTATCCTGCAATTGGGACAATTGGTCCGGTTCGATGCGCACATTGCAAAGCGAGCCAAAACCAGTGTTGATACCGTAGTAGGTACCGCCTTGCTTTAATATATTGTCAAGGTAAGAGCGATTGATTTTTATTTTTTTTTGTGCCAGGGCCGATATGTCAAGACTTTTATCGTTCCAGTTCTTCAGAAAATCAATGGATATGTGTTCGGGAAGTTCCATAATAAATCAATAATGGCAAATCATTTACGGCGTTGAAAACTTAATGCTGGTTTTTCGCAGCTTCTTTTTGGTCCACATCAGGTTTTATGATTTGGACAAGGTCGCCCTCTATGCTTTTTTTAACGCTTTCCACAATACGGCCAAGTTCCTGGTGGTCTTTAAAAACAATAATGGTAGGCACGTTCTCAATACTGTAAAGACGGTTCTCCACAAACTTAGCTTTCTTATCACGGTCTACCCCGAACATGGTGTATTGTTCCATGGGATAAGATGTGAGTTTTAAGACCTTTTCAAATCGTGGCAGTAATTTGTGTGTATCATCGCACCAGGTACCTATAAACACTACTAACTTATATGCAGGCAGATTTTTTTTCAGGTATTTTATATCATTCGTATCAGGTTTGTAAGAAGTCGTACCTCGATTTAGCCAGCCAAAACTGCTTTCGGCATGCAGGTCCTGGAAAGTGAAAACACCCTTGTAGATTTTTTGATTGCTTTCTTTATCCTTTAATATATCGTAGTTGGATTGTGCATTCACGCTATACCCCATCATGATAATAGCTATAGTTAGAAAAAATTTGTTCATAGTACTTACTTGAGTTGGTTTCTGATACCAAGCAGCTTATTCCTTAACTGCAATAATGAATCTTTAAGATCGATAGATTGAACCCCTACTTTTTTGCGGGATTTTAATTTGGCTTTTGCACCGCTGATAGTATAACCTTTTTCCTTTACGAGATGATAAATAGTGCGCAATTCCCGCACCTGCTCGGGAGTATATAAGCGGTCGCCTTTTCTTGTAGTACGTACTTTTAAAGCAAATTCATTAGTCCAGAAACGGATATGAGAGGTTTTTACTTTAAACATATTAGCCACTTCGCCTATGGAGTAATATTGTTTGTCGTCTTTTAGAGCTTCTTTTACCTCTGGTAATTTTTCTTCTTCAGCAGGTTCAGCCTCTTCCTTTTTCACGGCGCCGGCTTCCTGTGCTGCCGGCTTTTTTTTAACAGCGCGGCTTTTACCCACAGCTTCTATTTGCTCCGGTATGATCTCTTCACCAAATAATGTAAGCACAGTAGCTTTCATGAGTACAAAATAACGAAATAGTTTTAATAAACTTTGTTATTTATGTTCCTTAGTTATAGCAGTATGTTCAATTATCGTCTTGTAATAATTTCCTGTCATCATCTGTAACAGTTGTTTTACCGAATACACGCCAATAATATGACTTATTGACACCTCCCCAATACAGAAGACCAAGCGAATATTGGTAAGTCTGGAAGATATTCAATGTAATACAAAATATTAGAATGATTGAAAACGCGGTTTTTAAAATAAATCTTGTATCATAGTAAACGAAAGTAATAAGAGACGCCAGAGGAATAGCTAATACAGGTAAGGTATCAAGCATTGGGCGACAGGCAAAGCCACCGCCATACCACCATATATTCCAACTAAAAACAACATAGATCATTATTGTAAAAAATAAAACCACTGTCAAAACTAAACTTCTGTTGTTTTTGAGCATAGTGAATATGCCAGACAAGCCAATTAAGGCCATAGGGGTCCAGAGGAACCACCCTTTTGTATAATTAAACAAGCCTGCGCCAATCATTGAATGCCCGAAATCAAAATGATCATCCCCGGAATATCTGCGATTACGAAGCTGCGCT
>CAIYVS010000484.1 GCA_903929655.1 uncultured Bacteroidota bacterium
TAAAATGATTTATCAGCAATAAGTTTCGAAAGCCTGTATCAGATTATGAGCTATCATCTGTGCCGGACGTCCTTCTATCATATGGCGTTCTATCATATGCACCACTTTGCCATCCTTTAATAATACTATAGAAGGTGACGATGGAGGATAAGGCAGTAAATGTTTACGTGCCTGGTTTACAGCATCTACATCAAAACCTGCAAAACTGGTAACCAGGTTATCAGGTCTTTTGCTTGTATTATGTACAGCCATCAATACTCCGGGGCGCGCAGTACCTGCAGAACATCCACAAACAGAGTTGATGAACAATAAGGTTGTACCCGGTTTGTTGATTGTTTTATCTACTTCTTCAGGGGTTAATAACTCAGTAAAACCCTGATCTGTCATTTCGGCCTTCATTGGCAGAACTATTTCACTTGGATACATTTGAACTTCAGTTTTATTTTGCAAAACAAAGGTAAGGGAACTATTTGTTTCTGCCCAAATAAGAGAATAATCAAAATCAATAGTGTCTCATCCCCTGAAATATCACCCATCAATATTTTTTTAAATTTTTTACATTTGTCATTTCATTCCCGAATTTTGACTCATGAACAAGAAATTTCTCCTGTTTTTTATGCCCCTGGCACTGTTATTTTCATGTAGCAACCATGAAAATAAATCTAATACGGGCAAAAGCCTTTCATCTGTTTTGGATACTTATTGGGAGGAAAGAATGCAATTATACCCTTTGGAGGCCACAGCAAAGGGAGATTACCGTTATAATGACAAGCTAACTATCACTATTGCCGAAAGCTTCCGGGATAGCGCAAAACGGTTTTATGAGAAATACCTTAACGAACTGAAAGCAATAGATACTGCTGGCATGAACGACAATGATAAATTGTCTTACCGTCTTTTTAAGTATGAGATGGAAATGAACATTGAAGGCTTTAAATATCCTTCACATTACCTGCCAATTAATCAGTTTTGGGCCTTAACGCTTGATATGCCCCAACTGGGTTCAGGACAGGGTAACCAGCCCTTTAAAAGCGTAAAAGATTACGACAATTTTTTACAGCGTTTGTCTGTATTGCCTGCTTGGGCTGACACTGCTATTTACAATATGCGCAAAGGAATTGTTGCAGGCTGGGTATTACCCAAAACCCTGGTAGTAAAGATATTACCGCAACTGCAGGCTATGGTGGTGAAAGATGAAAAAGAAAGCATCTTTTATGCCCCCATAAAGACCATGCCCGATAGCTTTTCGGCTGACAACAAACAAAGGCTCACCGCTGCTTATATGAAGGCAATAGATAGCATAGTGATACCAACTTATGCCAAACTCCATGATTTCTTTGAAAAAGAATACCTGCCCAAAGCCCGCAACAGCTCCGGCATCAGCGATTTGCCCGGCGGCAAGGACTATTACCAGTACTGTATTAAATATTGGACGACTACCGACCTTACACCCGATAGTATTTACCAGCTTGGCTTGAATGAAGTAGCAAGGATTGAAGGAGAAATGAACAAAGTAAAAACGGAAACAGGTTTTAAAGGCGACATGCACGCCTTCTTCGATTACCTGAACACCGATAAAAAATTCTTTCCGTTTGCTACCGCACAACAGGTGATAGATAGCTTCTGGAATATTAAGAAACAGGAAGACCCGCAGCTAAAAAGATTATTCAGCGATACACCCAAATCGCCCTTTACCATTCGCCAGACAGAGGCTTTCCGCGCTGCATCAGCCAGCGCAGAATATAACCAGCCCTCCGAAGATGGCAGCAGGCCCGGCATTTTTTATGTGCCTATACTGGACGCAAAAAAATATAATGCCGTAGGCATGGTTACCCTGTTTATGCACGAAGCCATTCCGGGGCACCACTACCAGATATCTTTGCAGCAGGAAAATAAGAGCCTGCCCACCTTCAGGAAAGTGTTGTGGTACGGCGCTTACGGAGAGGGTTGGGCGCTCTATTCAGAATCGCTGGGCAAGGAAATAGGTATGTATGATAACCCTTACCAGTATTTCGGGCACCTCAGCGATGCCATGTTGCGCGCTATCCGCCTGGTGGTGGATATTGGCCTGCATTATAAAGGCATGAGCCGTGAGGAAGCCATAAAATACATGATGGCGCACGAACGTGCCACCGAACAGGAAGCAACGGCAGAAATAGAACGTTATATGGCCATACCAGGGCAGGCATTATCCTACAAGATAGGGGAGTTATCCATAAGGGCAGAACGCACTAAATACGAAAAGCAATTGGGAAATAAATTCAACATTGCATCCTTTCACAAAGAAGTGCTGAAAGATGGTTGTGTACCACTTAACGTGCTATATGAAAAGATGGCGAAATGGGCTGAGGCTTATGGCAAATGATAAATTCAGGCTTATAAAAAATGCTTGATTCATGCTGTCATGGTCCGATTGTGTCGGCCATGACAGCATGTTTTCTCAAACAAATAACATTCAAGTAGCTCATTCGACCTCACCCTCTCCTTTGGAGAGGGCAGGGGAGAGGCCCCCCTTTACTTCATCTTTCCCAGCACTATATCCCATACCTCTTTTTCCTTTACGTCAATAGCGCCATTAATAGCCGCGGCTTTTTCCAGTATGGGTTTTACTTCCGCATTATTTTCAAGACCCTGGCTGTTAATGCGCACATTCATATAAGCGCCTTTAATGGCGGTGCGCAAACATAATGCGCCCACACCTGCATCACTCACACTATTGGGATTGCCGATCTCTGCCATTTTCTTTGCAAGGTCGAAAGCCTCATAAGCAAGCTCCATGGTGCGGAAAGGGATTTTTATAGCATAAATAGTCGCAGTTTCAATAGCAGCAGCACGTGCAGCTTTTTCTGCATCATTGCTCTTAGGCAGGCCAAAGGCAATCATTATTTTATTGAATGCATTGGTATCCTCATCTACCAGTGCCATCAGTTCACTCATGAAAGCCTGGCCCTTTTCTGCATAATTGCTGAATTCTTCCCAACGGGCATCCCAGCCTTTTTTGTGGCTGCTCAGGTTAGCAACCATAGTTCCCAAAGCAGCACCCAAAGTGCCCACATAGGCAGCTATGGATCCTCCACCCGGTGCAGGAGATTCGCTTGCGGTCTCTTCTGCAAAGCGTGTCAGGCTCATACCCACCAGTTTTTTTGCATTCATATCGCGCAGGCGGTATTCTATTATTTTCCTGTTCGGATCAAAAGATGTCAGGTCGTCCAGCCCCAACGATTTTACGGCTATCTTTATCAGTTCATCTTCGCTTACGCCCAGGCTTCTCTGCTGTTTGTGCAGGAAATATTTACCTGCTTCCAGTATGGCCTGCAATGGCACAAGACCCACCAGTTCACTGCCTGTCACTCTCATGCCACGGGCATTTGCACGTGCGCAGGCAGTATCAAAAAGTACATGCAGCGGCGTAATATTCATGTTCGTCAGGTTCACAGATATCTGCGCTATACCATACTCTTCTATATACCAGCCAATTGCTTTTACAGCTTTCAATAATCCCGGCTCCCAAACCACTTCACCATTATTATGTTTTACAACTTTTCCCTTTTCGTCTTTTTTCTGCCTGCCTTTCTCCCTAATATCAAAAGCCACTGCATTGGCTCGGCGGGTAGACGTAGTATTCAGGTTGATATTATATGCTATCAGGAAATCCCTTGCGCCTATCACCGTAGCGCCGCTTCTTTCATTAAAGTGAGCCCTTCCGTAATCCGGCTTCCATTCCGGCTTCAGTATTTTGGTCGCAAAACCTTCATATTCACCACTGCGTATGTCCGCCAGGTTGCGACGGTAATCGGCCGTAGCAGCATATTCATACAGGTAAGTAGGTATGTCCAGTTCTTCGCTTACACGTTTAGCCAGCATCTTGGCCAGGTCCACAGCTTCCGCCATCGTAATACCCGATACAGGTATCAGCGGACACACATCCGTAGCTCCCATACGGGGGTGTTCACCCTTATGGTTACGCATATCTATCAGCTCACTGGCCTTTTTTATCGCATAGAAAGCCGCCTCTATCACAGAAAAGGGATTGCCTACAAAAGTCACCACAGTGCGATTGGTTGCTTTGCCGGGGTCCACATCCAGCAATTGCACGCCTTCTATCTTCTCTATCTCATCAGTTATCTGTTTTATAATATCCATATTGCGCCCTTCGCTGAAATTAGGCACGCATTCTATAATCGCATTTTTAAAGTCTTTCATTTGATTTTTCTAATTCAGGCTGCAAAATAGAGCCTTTCTCTTAATTGACATAGGATGCTCGTCATGATAATGTTTTCAAAGCTCATTCTGTCATGCGACAATTTTTGCCCAAATTAAATATGTTTATATTTTGATTATGTAAGTTTGCCGGCTTAGGAAAAAAACAGGCCAAGGCTATGGTATTATTATCCTAGCAATATAAAAATCTCGTCTTTATTATTATCATATGAATAAAGCCTAAACCTATACAATATGTTATCCAGAACCTTGCAATTATTAGTTTTTATTTTTTGTCTTTCGGGCATAACAAATGCCCAAACTTATTACCAGGTAACAGATACAACAGGTACACAGAGTGTGGGAAGTAATAATGTAACAATAGTGCCTTTCGGATACCATACTACCTATTATCCCTGCGGCAGCCAATATTGGTACAGTAGTCATTATGGTGCTACATTTCTGCCATTTCCGGGAGGGTTTAAATATGTTTTTTCAAATCCTGTAGGTCAGGTGAGAATACATGTAAACAATATTAACATTGACGACACTATGGCTGTGTTTATTAACGGATCTCATTATAATATTACATTTTCTAATTTATCATCCTATTTGTTTTCATGTAATAGCCAGGTGTATAATGTAATACCAACTTCGGGTGGAAATTTGACTGATACAGTAGTTGGAGGGGGCTATGTGCAAATAGATATTCAACCAGGGTATAGTATTGATTCTATTTCGGTTAATGCTATTTCTACTTTAGGTTGGGGCTTTGCATGGGATTTTTATTTTGCCAGTTCCTGCCCCGGTCTTATAACAGCTTATGCCAGTCATGATACTGTCTGCATAGGCGATACACTTCATTTATTTGCTAGTGGTGTAAATTTAACCAGTTCTGTTACCTATAGCTGGATAGGACCTAATGGGTTCTCATCTTCATTACAAAATCCTGTAATCAATAATATTTCTGCCGCTGCAGCAGGTACTTATACAGTATCGGTTACAGATTCTTCCGGTGTGTGTAATTATTCATCTACATCAACTGTTAATATAACAGTAAATACACCATTCAGCCTAACTGCTTCTTCAAATAGTCCTTTATGCCCCGGCGATACGCTTCATCTTAATGTAAATACAGTGAGCGGTGCAAGCTACCACTGGACCGGCCCCAATAGTTTTTCATCCTATACACAGAACCCATCCATACACCCATTTATAGTCACAGATACCGGCACCTATATTGTACATACAACAGCTTTTGCTTGTCAGGCATCATCTTCTGTTCATGTGTCTGCAAAGAATAGCCCTCCGGCACCTGCATTAAGTTATAACTATCCACTTTGTGCCGGAGATACTTTGAAACTGAGTGCCACAGGTCTCGGTACATCTTCTTACTATTGGACCGGTCCAAACAGCTTTTTTTCTTCGCTTGCAAATTCCTTTATTGCTAATGCAGATAGTTCAGATGCAGGAAATTACACAGTTACAGTATCAGACACAGGCAACTGCACTAATTTTTCAACTATTAGTGTAATAATAAAACCCAGGCCTGCAAACCTGTCAATTGTCACTAACAGCCCCGTATGCTATGGTTCTGCATTGAACTTCTCTGCAAACAGTACTTCCAGTAATGTGATATATACATGGACAGGCCCTAATAACCTGAATAGCTATTCGCAAAATGTAAGTGTGGCATTTACTAATTTTTCAGACTCAGGAGATTATTATCTTACCACAACATTAAATGGCTGCAGCACATTTGATACGGTACATGCTGTAATAGCAGTTAAGCCGGCAATGCCCTCTGCCAGTTGCAATACTTTGTTTTGCGCAGGAGATACCTTGTTTTTATTGGCAAACGATATAACAAGCGGCGTTACATATTACTGGACAGGCCCGAACAATTTCGCGGACACTGTTCAAAATCCAATCATTCCCAATACCCAAAATGCAGATTCCGGGAATTATATTGTAAGAGCCGTTTTTAACGGATGCTCCTCCGATCCGGATAGTGTAGCAGCAATTATTTACCCCATACCCTCAGATACAGTACTTTCAAATGGGAGAGCAATTATTTGTTTTAATATAGGTAGTGTGATGCTTTCAGCCGTTGTGGTGCAAGGACAAACATATCAATGGTATGAGAATGGAATCATTATACTTGGCGCTACATCCTTTCAACATCTCGCTACCAGTGCAGGCACTTATAATGTTCATATATACAATTTGCAGGGATGCTCCATATTTACCAATTCAATAAGCGTTACTGTTGCAACGTCACCCATTCCTGTTATAACCGCAGTAGGAAATGTTTTATCAACAGGTGTATACACCAGCTACCAGTGGACTTTGAACGGTAATTCTATTTCCGGGGCTACAAATCAAACATACACTGCCACCCAAAATGGATCATATAGTGTTATAGTTACAGACAGTAATGGCTGTAGCGGAACTACGATTGAACCTTATCCAATAAATGACCTGGATGTGAGTGGCACCAGTTTCAAAAATGATGAATTGACAATATATCCTAACCCTGTTGTTTCTGTATTATATATCGAGGCAAGAGAAAAGATCATAGTCAGTCTTTCAAGTATAGACGGAAAAATGCAAATTCAAAAAAACGGGGCTGAGATTATTGATATGACAGGTATGTCTAATGGTGTCTATCTTTTAAAAGTATTTAATGATAAGGGAGCATTATTAAAAGTTGAAAAAATTGTAAAGGAATAAATGTAGCTTTTGTTCTCCCTTACCGTACTGTCCATATTGGCTTGTTAGATGACTTCTCTGATTAATTCCCTTTATTTAGTATTATTATACAGATCCGCAGCGTGAGACTTCTCGTTAAAAATGTACTAATTGTAACACAAACAAAAAGATAAAGATATCTTACATTGGATATGTTAACGACAAAGACCTAAGGGATGTTTTTTGATAATAGCCATATCTTTGCAAACAGAGAGTAATGCATATAAGTCGCATTTGATATATAATGTTTCCAAAATTTCTACGATTATTAGTCCTGATTTTTAGTTTATCAGATATAGCAAGCGCACAAATTTATTATCGTGTAGACTCTACAAATGGTAGTCAGTTGGTTGGAGGGGTAACTGTTACGGTTACAGCCCTGGCAGGTGCAGGTACTTATCCGTCATATTGCGGCGCCCTGGGTCCTTATTGGATCGGGAATGGAACAACTATAAATTCTGCTTACAAATTCGTGTTTTCAAGCCCGGCCTTGGCAATAAGAATGCACATGACAGCAACTAATCCCCAGGAAATCATTTCATCACAGGTAAATGGCATCAATTATAATTACACCTCGGCCAACATATCCGCTTTTTCGGGAACTTGTGCAAACCAAAACACTTTTATCGTATCAGGAGGAAACCTGACTGTCAGTCCTCCTTCCATATTTAATGCAGGAGCCACAATTGATATTAGTTCCGGTTCCGGCATAGATTCGTTTTTAATTATCCATTCAGGACAAGATAGCGGTGGTACTGTTTTTGACTTTTATTTTACAGATGCCTGTCCCAGCCCTATACTGGCTCTTGCCACTAGTGATACTATTTGTACTGGTGATAGCCTGAATTTATTTGCCACGGCAAACAATTTATCCAGTGCAGTAAACTATTACTGGACTGGCCCAAATGGTTTTACTTCATACTCGCAAAACCCTTCTTTAGGAAATGTTAGTACTAGCGAGGCCGGTATTTATACTGTTACTGCCACCGATTCGGGTGTCTGCAACTATTCATCAACATCTTCATTACTTGTTGCTGTGGGCACTCCATTCACTGCAACGGCCTCATCCAATTCTCCTTTGTGCCCAGGAGATACCTTATTACTAAATACACCTTTGCTAAACACAGCGCATTATCATTGGTACGGCCCCAATAATTTCAGTGTAAATGCCAGGGATACTTTTATTCATCCCTTACTAATAGTAGATACGGGCGACTATAAAGTGGTTGTAAAATATATAGGCTGCCTGGATTCAGTAATTACGCATGTGCGCACAAAATTAATTCCGCCATTGCCTGTAGCAAGCTATAATAGCCCACTCTGCATCGGCGATACACTAAAACTAAGTACAACAAGCACAGACACTGCAGCCACATATAGCTGGACAGGCCCTGGCAGTTTTGTTTCCTCTGTCGAAAATCCTATTATAGCTAATGCGCCTTTGTCTGCCTCCGGCACCTACATTGTGCTGGTGTCCGATACTGCTGCCTGTATCACTTCTACAGCGGTGAATGTGCTTGTTAACCCTAAACCCGCAAACCTTACTGTCAGCACAAATAGCCCGGTATGCTACGGCAATACCTTGTCCTTATCTGCCAGCAGTTCATCAAGTGGGGTAGTATATAGCTGGACAGGTCCCAACAGCTTATACAGCACATCACAAAACACTAATATCCCATCATGTAATTTTACAGATTCAGGAACCTATTATTTGTCCGCCAGCATCAATGGCTGCGCTGCACTTGATACTACACATGTTTCTGTCTTCGCAGCCCCATTAACGCCTTCAGCAAGTTCTAACAGCCAGTTTTGTGCGGGCGATACCTTGTTTTTATCCGCTAACGATGGGACAAGTGGTGTTACCTATTCCTGGACAGGGCCGAATGGTTTCAGCAGCACATCGCAAAATCCCCAGGTTGCAAATACGCGGAATGTTGATTCGGGGAATTATGTGGTAAAAGCCATTCTGAACGGCTGTGCTTCAGTGCCTGATACTATAGATGCAGTTATTTACCGCATGCCGGACGATACTATACTGGTAAACAGTAAAGCCATTATTTGTTCTAATATAGGCAGTTTATCACTTGCTGCCGTGGTAACCGCAGGCTCGTCATACCAATGGTATAAAAACGGGATATTGATACCCGGTGCCACCTCCTACCAGTATTCAGCATCATCTGCAGGCTCCTATAATGTGCATATTTTTAACCTGCAGGGTTGTTCCATATTCACGTATTCGCTAAGTGTCACCACAGCAATTGCACCAACGCCTGTCATTACTGCCACAGGCAATGTTTTGTCAACTGGCGCTTACGCCTCTTATCAATGGAATTTGAATGCTAGCCCGGTAACAGGCGCAGTAAATCAAAGCTATACCGCCGTTCAGAACGGTTCATACACAGTAACAGTTACCGATACCAATGGCTGTAGTGGCACAAGCACAATACCTTTCTTAATAAGTGATCTCGATGTGGCAGGCAATCATTACAACAGTAGCGAAGTGAAAATATTTCCCAATCCTGCAAGAGCTGTATTGCATATCGAAACCTTGCAAACGGTGAATGTCAGTATACTGAGTATGGATGGCAAAGTACTGATAGAAAAAAACAAGGCTGGAAATATTGATATCAGCGCTTTATCAAATGGTATTTACATGATTAAGATCACCAACGCGCATGGGGTATTGCTGAAGATGGAGAAACTGGTGAAAGATTAAGTTTATATCAACCAATTCTACTTAGTCCGTTTTTTTATTTTTACTATATTTCTTTGTAAATTTACTTAATAAATTAAGGTGCGATGACAATAGCTGCTGTTAAGGAAAAACTACACGAATACATAGATCATGCAGA
>CAIYVS010000485.1 GCA_903929655.1 uncultured Bacteroidota bacterium
ATGAAACTATTAATGCAATATCTGAAGCCATACAGGCTTTTGATTCTTTTAGCTATAGTGCTGGCTGCTATTAACCAATGCTTCTCTTTACTGAACCCAAGATACTCCGGTATTATCCTGGACCTTTTTGTAAACCATCCACATTCTGTTGACAAACAAGGCCTTATACCTCGTGATATGTCAGTCTTTTTTATGCAGGCATTGAAATATGTGGGGCTGATTATTGGCGCTGCGATGGTCTCCAGGATCGCTAAAAATTTCCAGGATTATGTGGTAAATGTGGTGATACAAAAATATGGGGCCAAATTATACACGGATGGTCTGCGACATGCTTTGCAGCTTCCATACCAGGATTTTGAAGACCAAAGCAGCGGGCAAACACTTTCTGTATTGCAGAAGGTAAGGGCTGATTGCGAAAAATTCATTACTTCATTTTTTAATGTACTATTGCCTACCGTAATTGGCATTGTGTTTGTCATCATTTATGCTTTTTCATTAAGCCCTTATTTACCTTTAGTTTATGTAGTGGGCGCTACTTTCCTGGGTATCCTGATCAGCTCGTTAAGCAAGAGAATAAAAAGTGTTCAAAAAAATATAGTGCGTGAGACGAATGCGCTTGCGGGCTCCACTACAGAATCTTTAAGAAATATAGAATTGGTAAAAAGCCTGGGACTAACACAACAGGAAATAGAGAGGCTGAACGCGACAACAATAAAAATACTGAAGCTGGAACTAAGAAAAGTACGCAGCATACGTACTATATCTTTTATACAGGGCACGTTTGTGAATTTTTTACAACAGGTTGTTGTCATGTCTCTCCTGTATTTTATTTTCAAGGATTCTATTACTCCGGGGCAATACCTGACGCTTACTTTCTATTCTTTTTTCATTTTCGGGCCTATGCAGGAAATAGGGAATGTTATTCTTTCTTACCGCGAAGCGGAAGCTTCTTTAAACAATATGCAGGACCTTTTAAAGAAACCAGTGGAATATACCCCTGAACAACCTGAAGCCATTAATGGTATACAGGAAGTGAAATTCAGTGATGTTACTTTTAAACATAACAGTTCTTCACGCGCTGCACTTGAGGATATTTCGTTTAATGTGAAGGTGGGCGAAACTGTTGCATTTGTAGGGCCATCCGGCAGTGGCAAGACGACGCTTGTGAAATTGCTGGTGGGTTTGTATCATCCCAACAAAGGCCATATTTATTATAATGGCCACGATGACTCCAAAATTGATTATGAAGAGCTGCGCCACCAGATGGGGCTTGTGACACAGGATCCTCAATTATTCTCCGGAACCATCCGCGAGAACCTTTTGTTTGTAAACCCTGCGGCTACTGAAGAATTGATGAACAAGGCGCTGAACCAGGCAGCCTGCCAGAACTTATTATCGAGGGCTGAAAAGGGTATTGATACGATGATAGGTGAAGGTGGTTTGAAATTATCGGGTGGTGAGCGCCAGCGTTTATCTATTTCGCGTGCTTTGTTACGCAATCCTAAATTAATGATTTTTGATGAGGCTACTTCTGCACTGGATTCTCTTACGGAGGAAGATATTTCCCAAACCATTCGCAGTATTACTTCCAAACGCGAACATATCACTATCATGATCGCTCACAGGCTTTCTACCATTATGCATGCTGACAGGATCTATGTGCTGGAGAAGGGCAATATCATCGAAACCGGGTCTCATAAAGATTTGCTTGACGAAAAGGGTTTGTATTATGCCATGTGGCGCCAACAGATTGGTGAAAGGAAAGAGAAGGCACTTATGGCTGCGGCTGTTGTCTGAACTGTGATTCGCTTGATTAAAGGATTCAAGGAATGATATGTAGGATGTAGCGAATGGGATTTACTTCTATTCCTTGAATTCCATCTGGCGACTGACAGGATAGGCACAAGGTAGCATAAGCCCAAAGCTACACGCCAAACTTACGTCAGCGAGGAACCAATAAATTTGCTGGGGCAATAGTTTGATTTCATTAATTTTGCTCCATGCCCACCAAACAGGTATCCGCATTCCAGGGATTAAATATGGAAGACCTGAAAGTGAAAGGTTTTAAGATACATGAAATGTCTAAACCCGTAGATCCCGCATTTGCGCATGGCAGGCGTGATTTTTATAAAATGGGGTTAGTTACCGGCAATATGACGGTTTACTATGGCGATAAGAAATATGAAATAAATGATACTGTCCTGTTTTTTGTCAACCCAAATATCCCCCATTCTGTGGTTCGCCATTCTGAAAACACTAGCGGCCATGCCTGTCTTTTTACTGAAGCTTTTTTTGCAGGCAGGGGACGTACGGAAATTTTGAAAAGCTCACCATTGTGCAACTCCGACAAAAACCCAGTAGTTCCGCTTAACAAAGAACAGGCGGTGTTTATGGCCGGCCTTTTTCAAAAGATGCAGTCTGTGCACAGTGGCAATTATGAACATAAGGATGAATTGCTTAAGAATTTCATAGAACTTATCATTCACGAGGCACTGAGCATCCAGCCGTCGCAAAATGGATTGCAGTATAAAAATGCAGCTACCAGGGTTACAGATCTTTTTATGGATATGCTGGAAAGGCAATTCCCAATTGATAGCACCGCAGAGCCGCTCAAATTAAGGACCGCCCAGGATTTTGCCCGGAGCCTCTCCGTGCATATAAACTACCTCAACCGCTCGGTAAAAGAAGTCACCGGCAAGCCAACGTCTGTACACATAGCCGAACATATTGCGGCAGAAGCGAAAGCCCTTTTGCTATATACAGATTGGAGTGTGGCAGACATTGCTTACAGCCTGGGTTTTGAATACCCCACCTATTTCAATAATTACTTTAAGCGGCTAACAGGAGTTACCCCAAAAACGATCAGGAAAGAAAAGGTTTGAAAATCATACTTATTGGTTTGATTCTCGTTAGCAGTATGCACTGTTTAGAGCGGAGCTTTGCATCATCAATTTTAAATAGATTATGACAAAAAAAGATCAAAAACGAATAGCACTTGTAACAGGCGCTAATCGAGGTGTGGGACTGGAAGCGGCAAAGAAACTTGTAGCAAGTGGTGTCACGGTGCTGATAGGATCACGCGACTTAACACGCGGCGAGGCTGCGGCAAAGGAGATAGGTGCAGGAGCCATCGCACTACAACTGGATGTGACGGACAGCGGATCTATTGCCACCGCAGCAGAGCGCATCCGCAAAGAGTTTGGCCGCCTCGACCTGCTCGTGAACAACGCGGCTATATCGAATACGAGAAAGGGCAACTTGTCGCTGGAAGAGTATGGCAAGATAAGCCGCGCCAGTAACGCATCTCTCGATGAAGTACGCGCTGTGTGGGAGACCAATGTATTTGGTGTACTCGCCGTTTACCAGGCTATGCTGCCGCTGCTGCGTGAGTCATCGGATGCACGCATCGTCAATGTGTCAAGCGGAGTCGGTTCACTGGAGTTGAACGCAGCACCGGATGGCCCATATCACAGGTCTTTCGGCCCCGTCTACCCTGCATCCAAGACGGCGCTCAACGCGATGACGCTGGCAATGATGGTGGAATTGGAGGGGACAGGAATTAAAGTCAACTTAGTATCCCCCGGCTTCACTAAAACGAACCTTAACGGCTATGTGGGTACGCAATCTGTAGAGGATGGCGCACGCGAGGTGGTACGCGTTGCACTGCTCGGCCCCGATGGTCCCACAGGTACCTTCACACGATGGGAGGACGCAGCAATACCGTGGTAATTGTAACGTTTAAGCGTGCTATTAAGTCAATTTTATTTGGTCGGAATTTTAAACAAAAAAAGTATGAAGATTTTAGTTACAGGCGCTACCGGAAAAGTAGGTAGCAGATTGGTTCCACGTATGTTAGCAAAGGGCTATGACGTTCGCATCTTAGTGCGTGATGCTGCGAAAGCAACGGCATTAGCTGAGCTTGGCGCAAAGCTTGTTGTTGGCGATTTATATAGTGCTGATACTTTGCCTCCCGCTGTGAAAGATATTGATGCAATTATACACCTGGCTGCACTGTTCCGTACGTTTACTGATAATGAGGGTATTATAAAGACAAATCATGCCGGGACTATGGCGCTTGCAGATGCAGCAATGGCAGTAGGTGTAAAAAGATTTGTCTTTGTGAGCACAAGCAATGTATATGGATCAGGTTACAGACATCCTGCAAGGGAAGATGATCCGGTTAACATTAATGACCCCAGGGCATATTCATCCAGCAAAATTGCAGCGGAGCAGGAACTCATATCGCTTCATAAAAGCAAGGGTTTTGATGTACGTATACTGCGTTTAGGTTTTGTGTATGGGGATAGAGACCCTCATATAGAAGAGATAATACCATACCTCAAAAGATTGAAACTTCATTCCGGGTCAAGAATGCATATGGTACATCATTTGGATGTTGCCCAGGCTTTGACCCTGCTACTGCATACCGATGGACTAAATGGAGAGCTATTCAATGTAGCAGATGATGCACCGATTAGTTTGTATGAACTTGCTGATTCTGTTGGGCGCGTAGCTGATGCTTTCGACCCGGAAGAAGGGCCATTAACTGATCCGTTTCAAGGCATAATGGATATTTCAAAACTCAGGAACAGGACCGGCTTCAGGCCACTTGTGCCAAGTTATTATGTGGCACGCGATCTGGACATTTTGTAATTAAAAGGATTTTCGGATTGCATATCCTAAAGAAGCGGATTAATGATATCAAAAAATACCTTCTTCGCCCAAGTGTTTTCACATGAGCGAAGAAGGTTGATGTTAGTTTCTCTTCAGTATTAATAGCTGCCATTATCCAGATCAGCTATCAGCCCGTCGTGATTGGGGTGCCATCCCAGCCATTCCTGCGTTAATGCGCTGGAGGCAGGCATATCAATAGCAGCGGGCATAGCCAGCCAGCCGAAATGGGTAGCCGCTTCTTCTTTAGATATGGATACAACAGGCAGCTTCAGCCTTCCGCCAATAGCCATAGCAATATCTTTCAGAGATACCCCTTCTTCTCCTACCGCATGATAACGTCGTCCGGCTACACCCTGTTCAACTGCAAGCCTGTATAAAAGCGCAACATCAAGTACATGTCCTGCAGCCCAACGGTTAAGGCCAGCATCAATATATGCTGATACTCCCTTCTCCTTTGCAATGGCAATGAGCCCGCTGATCAATCCCTGTTTGGCCGTATTGTGCACCTGTGGCAGGCGAACTACAGACACACGCAGCCCTTTCGACAAAAAAGCAAGTGCAGTCTCTTCTGAAACACGGGGTAAACGCGGATTTGGGATCGGGCAGTATCTTCCGTAGCTACCCGGCCTGCATCACGCGGGCCTATACCAGCAGTAACGATCAGTGGACGGTCAGAGCCCATAAGTTCAGAGCCAAGTGCTTCAATTGCCAAACGGTCCATCTGGCTGTTCTCGGCAAATTTCGAAAAGTCGTGGTTAAAGGCCAGGTGAATGACAGCGTCTGCTTTTGCAGCTCCGCTTCTGAGGCTGTTGGTATCTTCCAGGGTACCGTGATGCACAGCGGCACCGGCTGCGATGATCGATTTGGCTGATTCTTCTGACCTGGCAAGGCCCAGCACCTGGTGGCCTGCGCCGGTTAATTCACGAACCAGGGCAGAGCCGATGAAGCCCGAAGCTCCTGTTACAAATACACGCATGTTTTTAAGTTTATTAATTAGTTAATGATATGGCAGGAGTTTACATCCATTCAGGTGCAAAACTACATCAGCATGCCACCCCGATGCGAGGACATTTGTCACCATTTTTTTTATTTACTTTCCTATTACATAGGAGCGCCTGATCCGGCTAAGTGTTTCGCGTGTAACCCCGAGGTATGAAGCAACCATGTGCAGCGGCACACGCGCATGTATATCAGCATGGTTTTTTATAAACTCTTCATACTTTTCTTCGGTCGTTGAGCTGATGGCAGTGTGTATACGGCGCCTGAGGACAGTGCCTGCTTTGTATATCAATGTATCGAAACAGGCCTTCAAACCCGGGATATTAGCTACCAGGTAGCGCAGGTCATTCTTTGTCCATAGTATCAACTCGCTGTGTTCTAATGCGTCAATAGTATAATCTGATGGTGTAGCATTGGCAAAACTTTCAGGATCGGTAAACCAGCTGTTTTCCGGCGAAAAATGCATGATGTGCTCACTGCCATCTTCGCGGGTAGTATAGGCCCTCAGCAAGCCTTTGGTAACAAATATTTTATAGCGGCACACATCGCCCTGGTGAACCAAAACCTCCTTGCGGCGCAATGTTTTTTCGATGGCCTTAGCGCGCATCAGTCCGATATCGTCGTCAGACAGACTTGCCTGCTCTTTGATATAAGTTTCGAATTCAGGGAACATATATTGCCGCAAAATTAAACATATTTTGGCAGAGTTTTGTTCGTAGCAGCACTTGCTGATTCTTTTGAGGGCGCAGCGGGCCATTCCCTGATCTGTCTGAAGGTATTATATTGCGCTGTAGGTGAGGTGGTTGTATCTGATGCCAACAGGGATGCATTTCAAATTTCCGCTGTAATAGTAGGACAATGTTTTGTGATGAGTGTTGCGTAGAGACGGGATGCATCCCGTCTCTACATGCATGTTATTATAAAATATTGTTCTTGTGTATGCGAAAATTTGAATTGCACCCGCCGACCGGAACAATAAGAACAAGTCGAAAAAGAGCATACCTTCATATAATAAAGACCATTCTATGCTCAGCAGATATATCATTGCCGTCATTTTAGTGTGGGTGATCATTCTCACTATCGTAAAGTTTTTTGGCAGCAGTACACGTTTTAGGACCATGTCTATATTTTGCGCTGGCTTTTTGATAGGAATGCTTGCCATGTGGATAGCCGTTCACGTTTATAAGAAGTGAGCCGCCATTTTTCAAAACATATTTTATACATTTAATGAATAAATTTAAACACCATGACAATAGCACTTTGGATCGTGCAGGGCTTGCTGGGTTTGATCTTTGTAATTACGGGTAGCTTTAAGTTTTTTCAAAGCAAAGAGAAGGTTATTGCCAGCGGTGGCACCTGGGCAGAGGATTTTAAACCGGGCATCATTAAAATAATAGCCGGGGCAGAACTTATCAGCGGGCTTTTGGTGATAGTACCCAGGTTGTTAGGGCATGGGGGCTACTTTACTTTTATAGGTGCGGTCTGTATTGCCCTGATAATGACAGGTTCCATAGTCGTTCACATCAGGCGTAAGGAATACCAGCATGCCATTATCAATTCGGTGTTTTTGCTTATGGCCCTTTTTGTGGTTTATGCTTCTAAGTCATAAGTCGTGAGTCGTAAGTCGTGAGTCCGCGAATGAGGGGATTTATATTTTTTGGTGAAGAAAACCAACAACAACGGCGAAAACTAAAATAGATCATATGAGAAAGGTAATCTTCGCGATCAACATTAGCCTGGATGGCTGCTGCGACCATACAAAAAAATTCAATCCTGATGAAGAAGTACTTGAGTATTTTACGCAGCTGACGCGGGATGCGGACACATTCGTGTACGGGCGAAAAACCTATGAACTGATGGTTCCCTACTGGCCCGATGCGGCGAAAAATCATTCCGGGGACAAAGCAGAGGACGATTTTGCCGATGCGTTTGACGCCGTTAGCAAAATTGTTGTTTTCTCACATTCGCTGGATAGGGCTGATGATGAAAAAACGTGCATTTTGCGCACGGACCTCCGGGCCGAAATACTTAAGCTGAAACAGGAACCGGGCAAAAACATTTCAACCGGTGGTGTAGATATTCCGTCGCAATTGATGGAGCTTGGCCTTATTGACGAATATCATTTTGTGGTTCACCCGATAATTGCGGGAGAAGGGAGACGCTTGTTTGATGCCGCCAGCCGAGCCGAGCTATTACAATTAAAACTTGTTGAGTCGAAGGTCTTCAAATCGGGGTGTGTTGCACTTCGGTATTTGAAACAGTGAGAAAAAAATGTCTGAACTGTGATTGATATGATTGTTATGATGTGCATGACTACATTTAAGCAGATATTCAGCTTTGGTTCTTTGAATTCCAGTTGGAGACTGACAAGATTGGGTCGGCACAAGTTGGCATTTGCACTGAGTTACGCGCCAAACTTGCGCCAGTGGAGGACGGGCAGGTATTGGCTAAACCTACGTTGGCATAAACACAAATCTATCTGTCAAACTTGTGCCAATTGGGATAAACCTGTGTGAGTTGTGAGCTAAAACAGATCGCTATGCGTGCCTGTTCTTGTTAAGGTAATTTCTTTTTTATTTTCATCTTTCTCCCAAACCAGCAACCAATCATTCTGAACATGGCATTCTAAAAAGCCTGTGTAATCGCCAGTTAATTTATGTGGTTTATATTTGGGAGGTAAATTGCCAGTTGACTCTAACAACTTAAATACATTATTAATCAAGTCTAATCTCAAACCACGCTTTTTACACAATTTGTAATCTTTTTCAAATTGCTTAGTTGTATTTAGTTTGTACACAGACTATTTATTCAAAAATGAAATAAGTTCTTTCGCGTTTTTGTGTTTGGTGGTTTTACCTTTTTTAGCCTGCTCCATTGCCTTAATGGTAGTGACGTTCGCAGCAGATTGTATTTTGGCAAAGGGCAGGGTTTTTACATATTTTAAGAAACTCTCCGATTGTTTATCTGTGGTATCAATTACTATATAAGTCATATCACCTATGGTTTATATCCAAAGGTAGGAAATTAAGTACAATTCCGGATTTTTGTGGGTCGGCACAAGTTGGCTAACACACAAAACTGCGCGCCAAACTTGCACCGGTGGAGGACGCAAAATTTTGGTAACTATCGTTTACTTGGGATTAAATAAATAATATATTTGTAAATTGTAAATTTAATGCTTATTTCTTTTATTTAATAATTTTATATCTTCAATCCCAAATACTACACAATGACAACAATAGAACAAGTTAGAAAAGAATTATGTAAGGACACTATAACAAATGAATCCAAAACAATCTCTTTCAGATTTAAAGAACCATTGGACAATATAGAACATGCCAC
>CAIYVS010000486.1 GCA_903929655.1 uncultured Bacteroidota bacterium
CTGATTGCATTTGCTGATCAATTAAAAGGACAAGAAGATGACACAAGCGGGCTCATTGAGGCGTTTAAAAGCGAGTATCACGAGTTCAAAAATTTATACGGGTATAATGACCTGGAAAGAAGGAAAAAAGATTTAGGCATTTTAGCATGTACCAACTGTTCTTCAATAACTGTTTTAAGTACTTTATCAGTAATAACCAGGATACCATTGGCACTTGGCTCAGACTAAATTTTTATTAACCAAACAATATTTTACATTAACTAGTTTAAAATAAAAAAAATGAAAAAAAATATTTTATTACTGAGTTTTGCCACGCTGCTATGCAGTACGCAATACTCTTATGCCGGAGACACCAATCCTGTACAGGTAAAGTGTTTCGAAGCAGATGGAGTGACAACCTATGATGTAAGAGGTTGCGTTCCAGGCTCAGACATCTCGTTCTATTCTCTGCAGGGCGGAGGCCAGGTGATGAAAGAAATGGCTGTAAACGCCAATGGCAGCACCAGGCTTATATGGGATCAGAAAGCAGCGCCGGCTTTTGTCTTAAATATACTGGATGCCAATACAGCGGGCATAACAGGCAGTGGCATGGTATCATTTACAGGTGATAAAGAATTCATCGTAAATGATATGACAATAGACAATAACAGCGGCAATATTACACTGAGGTGGAATGCTGCTGTCAGCCAGCCTGAAAACTACACATTTGAGGTGCTGAAAAGCGTAAACGGGGCTGAATATGCAGTTATTCAATCTGTAAACAGCCAAAGCGCTAATATGCTCCCTTATTCTTTTACCGATGTTTCGCAATCTGCCGACGCTGCAACGTATATGATAAGGGTTGTAAATACAGGCAAAGAGATTTATTATACATCCAAGCC
This sequence comes from uncultured Bacteroidota bacterium, assembly GCA_903929655.1. Classification (GTDB taxonomy): domain Bacteria; phylum Bacteroidota; class Bacteroidia; order Chitinophagales; family Chitinophagaceae; genus JABDGU01. The sequence continues at coordinate 882 of CAIYVS010000486.1, forward strand.
TTTGTATGCAGATGGAAGTAATGGTATAAGTGTTTATCCCACTGTTACGCATACCTCTATAAATGTGAGACTAAATAACATACACAATAGTACGTATGAGATAGTAAACATGCAGGGGCAGTTTGTATCATCAGGAGCCTTGAATAATAATCAGAATAGTTGTTCTGTGGCTAATCTGCCTGCCGGTAATTACCTAATAGAAGTATCAGCAGGGGGCAACACAACAATTACAAAATTTGTAAAAGAATAAGCTTTATTTCTTACAGGCTTTATCTGTCAAATAACAAAACAGGTGTCTCAAAAAAGGCACCTGTTTGTTTGTGAATTAGCTTGTTATTCCGGATATAATAAGGCCGTCTCAAATCGATGTTGAGACGGCCTTATCGTTATAATTAGACCTTAGTAAGTAAGCTTTTAAAAAGGGGTGTCATTATCATCTTGCGATGGCTTCCTGCCAAATGGCGGGCTATTAGGATCATCATCGTCCCAATTCATATCATTGGCCTTAGACTGCTTTGTCTGGAAGCCACCAGGTGGAATAAACAGTTTAGAACCTCCGAATTCACTCGGATCACGGCGTATGCCTGCCTGCGGATTATCGTTGAACGGAGTAAAGCCACCAGACATGCTGCCCCCGAAATTCTCGTCCGGCATATCCACAAATTTCTGGAATTCCTTCAGGAAGCGCACTTTTACTGTATCCGTACTACCATTACGGTGTTTGGCTATATGGATATGGGTCTCACCCTCTAAAGCTTGCCCCATAGCATCATTATTAATACCATAATACTCAGGCCTGTAAAGGAACATAACCATATCAGCATCCTGCTCAATAGCTCCCGATTCACGCAGATCACTCAATTGCGGTACTTTCGACTCTTTACGGGATTCTACCGAACGGTTTAACTGAGATAGTGCTATAATTGGTATATCCAGTTCTTTTGCCAATGCCTTGAGGTCGCGGGATATTTTGGATATTTCCTGCTCACGGTTGCCACCCCTGTCAATGGTAGCCTGCATCAATTGCAGATAATCTATTATGATCATCTGGATATTATGCCTTTGCTTCAGTCGGCGGGCTTTGGCGCGTAATTCAAAGATATTTAACGCTGCCTGGTCGTCCAGGAAGATAGGTGCAGAGGCCAGTTTGTTCATGCGCTGGGTCATCTGCACAAACTCATGCTCCTGCATATGCCCTTTGGTAATGGCATTCATGGTAACCTCCGTAGTGGCTGCCAGCATACGTTTTACGATCTGCCCGGCACCCATTTCAAGCGAGAAAAACGCAACAGGGAAGGGTTCAGGAGAACGCATGGCTGCATTCATGGCCAGGTTAAGACAAAATGCTGTTTTACCCACGGCAGGGCGTGCTGCAAGGATAATAAGGTCAGTTTTTTGCCAACCCGATGTCAGTTTATCAAGAGCTGCAAAACCTGATGGTACCCCTGTTATATCATCTTTTTTATTTTTGGCTTCTTCTATTTCATGCACCGTCCTTACCAATACTTCTTTCAGGCTTTTGAAGTTCTTGCGTAAGTGCTTATCCGTTATTTCATAAAGACCGGACTCTGCTTTATCCAGCAGGTCAAAAACGTCTGTACTATCTTCATAAGCATCACTTATTACAATTCCCGATATGCGTATCAGTTCCCTCTGGATGAATTTTTCCATCACAATGCGGGCATGTGCCTCTACGTGGGCGCTGGATACTACGCTCATCGTAAGGCGGGTCAGGTAGTAGGGACCGCCTATGATCTCTAATTCGTTGTTTTTTCTTAATTCTTCCGTTACAGTTAAAAGGTCTACCGGCATACCCTTGTCAAACAGGCGGCGGATGGCAGCATAAATTTTTTGATTTGCGTCAACATAAAAACAATTTTCACTTTGTATTATTTCTAATACTTCGGCCAGTTTATCTTTTTCAAGCATCACAGCCCCTAATACTGCTTCCTCCAATTCAGGTGCCTGGGGTGGAACTTTTCCGTAAACCAGCGAAGTCAGGTCTGGTTTGCGGTTCCTTGTATTACCAAATTCTTTCTTAATGTTTACTGCCATTATATGTAATGAGTTGATATTTTTTTAATACTATTTTCTTTCCATATCCCCACACCTCAGCCATTTGTAAAGTCGTCAATTCCTCCACCCGGTGGATGCCACCGGAACGCCTTGATTCTTTAAATCCAATGTTATGAAATGGTTAAGTGCTGATGCGGATGACGAATGTATATTCAGGAATTTGAACCACAAAAGTTTTGGCAACATAAAATTATAACTCATAAACTCACCTCCTATCCACATGCTTACTGACATAAATTTCCGAAATAATCAGCTATATCCCCAAAAAAATGTGGTAATGCACAGTAATTCACATTTTTATCCACAATCAGTGTGGACAAATGCTTTTAATTTAGATTTCGCAATCAGGATGTAATTTCCTATAATCATAAGCTATCTTTGCAAAAATTGTGATTTCTTAATGATTATTTCATACAAGTGCTTACTGGAATACTTGCCTGAAGCCCTTTCCATAGCTGACCTGAGTAAAATACTTACTTCAATAGGACTTGAAGTTGAGGCCGTGGAAACCGTTGAAAGCGTGAAGGGGAGCCTTGAAGGGCTTATTATAGGCCAGGTTTTAACTTGCGAAAAACATCCTAACGCAGATAAATTAAAGGTAACAACAGTTGATACAGGCACAGGTATTATCCTCAATATTGTATGCGGGGCGCCCAATGTAGCCGCCGGACAAAAGGTTATTGTGGCCCCTGTGGGCACCACGGTGCATCCACTAAATGGTGAATCATTTTTAATAAAAAAGGCCAAAATACGCGGTGCAGACAGCGAAGGGATGATCTGTGCAGAAGATGAAATTAGCCTGGGAGAAAGCCATGCCGGTATCATGATATTGCCCGAAGACGCCCCCATAGGCACTTTGGCAAAGACCTGGTTCAATATACCGGAGGCAGATATTGCCATACATATAGGCCTGACACCCAACCGCTCTGATGCCATGAGTCATATAGGCGTTGCAAGAGACGTCTGTGCATACCTTACACATCATAATACCGGGAAATATACTGTAAAGCTACCGAAAGTGGCTTTGGATGAGGGACTTAAAAATGGCGCATTAAATATTAAAGTAAATATTGAAGCCCCTGATGCATGCCTGCGTTATACAGGTATCAGCATTACTAATATAAAAGTGGGGCCTTCGCCAGACTGGATGCAGCAGCGCATGAAGACCATCGGCCTGCGTTCCATTAATAATATAGTGGACATCACCAATTATGTATTGCACGAATACGGGCAACCTTTGCATGCTTTCGATGCCGATAAAATTAGTGGCAAAACAATCAATGTACGTTTTCTGCCAGCAGGAACAAGTTTTATAACGTTGGACGAAAAAGAAAGAAAGCTAAGGGCAGACGACCTGATGATATGCGATGGGAGCGGGCCAGTCGCGATAGGAGGCGTATTCGGAGGCCTGCATAGTGGTATCAATGAAAGCACTACCAATATATTTTTAGAGAGTGCTTATTTCAATCCTACACATATCCGCCGCACATCATTGCATCATGCTTTGCGCACCGACGCGGCTACTCATTTTGAAAAGGGTGTGGATATGAATAACATCATACCTGCCCTGAAACGTGCCGCCAGCCTTATAATGGAAATAGCAGGGGGGCAGATCGCATCAAACCTGGTTGACGAATATGTTACAGCCCTGGGCCCCGTAAGCATAGATGTTACCTATGATTATATACAAACTCTGAGTGGTAAGAACTATGCACCCGAAGCGGTAAAAGATGTACTGATAGCTTTAGGTTTTATAATAGAAAAAGAAAGCAATACAGGCATCACTGTTCTTGTTCCATCCAATAAAACAGATGTGAAACAGGCTGCAGATATAGTAGAAGAGATACTTCGCATAGATGGCCTGGACAATATTGTGATACCCGGCAGACTTAATATCTCGCTTACAAAGCCTATGCCCAATGATCGCGGAGAACGCGAAAAAATATCTGAATTACTTTGTGGTATGGGCTTACAGGAACTGGTGACCAATTCCATCGTGAACTCTAAATACTATACCGGTCGCGCCGACCTGGTAAAAATGCTTAACAGCCTGAGCAGCGAACTGGATGTAATGCGCCCTGCAATGCTGGAAAGCGGCCTGGAGGTTATACAATATAATTGCAACCGTAAAAACAATGAGCTCTGTTTATTTGAGCTGGGTAATGTATATACACTGGCAGAAGGAAAATATAAAGAAGAAGCACAATTAGCCATCTGGCTCACAGGCAATACCAGCCCCCAGCAATGGAATGCAAAAGCACAGAAGGCTGATTTGTTTTATATAAAAGGACTCATAAACAATTTGCTTTTACAGGCCGGCATAAAAGGGACCAGCGTTTCATATGAAGATGGTATTACCAAATGGCTATGGAACAAACAAGTACTTTGTACAGCCATCCAGGTACCCAATGACAGGCTGAATTTATTCGATATCAAACAGGATGTTTATTTCGGGCTTATTCACTGGCCGCTCTGGCTAAAGGCAAGCGCTGCAAATAAAATAAAATATACCGAAGTGCCGAGGTTCCCGGCTGTTCAGCGAGATATTGCCATCATACTGGAACGCGGTATTTCTTATAAAGAAGTGCAGGATGCTACAGGGCAACTCAAACTGGACGCTTTACAATCTTTCGACCTTTTCGACGTTTTTGAAAGTGAAAAATTGGGTGTAGATAAGAAATCTTACGCTTTAAGTTATACCTTTCAGTTGCAGGATCGTACCTTAACAGATACAGAGATAGAGCAAATGATGCAGCAACTAATGAGTACATATAAAACCAAACTAAGCGCACAAATCCGTGAATAGATGCAGGAACTTCAGCAATTGAATGATAAACTGGACAAGCTGTTGAAAAAATATACAGCCTTGCATGCGGAAAACATCCGCCTGAAGGCTACTGCAACAAAGCATCTTAAAACCATCGAATCGCTGAATGCGAAACTGGATGCGTCAGAACAAAATGTGGTTGCGGTGCAGATTGGAAAAAATGTTTTAAGCGGACAGGAAAAAGAAGACATGCGTAAGCAGATAGATACCCTTATTAGTGAAATTGACAAAATTCTGAACACGCTGGATGACTAACAAAAACCGTTTCCTTTTTTTTGTTTTTCTTCTTGTTCTCTCCTCAGCTTTTATAGCCTGCCAGCAGAACAGGGACCCCTGTCTTGAACCCAGGATACAGAAATTATTTATGGGTGCTTATGCCACAACAGATACACCAATAGGTGTCATCACCATCATTTCCGTATCACTGCCAAGCCCCGTTATAGCCCCCATAGGCAGCAATTCCGGCAATACTTTATACTATGGTGTCGCCAGCCAGGGCCATACTTTTGCATTGCCCCTGTCCACCGTGTCCGATTCCTGTCAGTATTTTGTACAGGCCGACACCACTTTTGCGCCCATATACGCCGATACGCTTTCATTTTATTACCAGAGACAACTGGATTTCTTATCCAACGCCTGTGGCTATACTTATTTTTATAATTTGCAGAAAATAAATACAACCAATCATAATATAGACTCCGTGATACTTGAAAATCCCGGTGTAACAACTAATGTGAATGTTGAACATATCAAAGTATACTTTCATAATCTTTAGTTTCTTACTCGTCTTCAGCACGCAGCATCTGTTTGCGCAGGCAGCAGCAGATAGCAGCAGTACGGAAGACTCGACGGAAGTAAAACCTAAGATCAATTACGGGCATCAGCTGGCCTTTAGCTTTGATCTTGCCCAGCTTGAATATAACAACTTGCTAAACTACAGGAAAGGATATGAACTGGCAGCAGAATACTACATGAAAAACGAACTTTACCTTGTAGCAGAAGGAGGCTGGGGTAGCTCCAATATTTCCTATACCGATCTTGCTTATACCACTCAAAATAATTTTTTCAGGCTGGGTATCAACAGGAGTTTGCTGGAACGCAACAACCTTAAAGACTGGGACATGATGTTTATCGGGCTTCGTTTAGGCGTCGCTTTTATAGACAGGAGCCCCGGCACCTATAATATTTCAGACACCTTATGGGGAAACTCCTCAGGTACCGTACCCGGAAAAAGCCTCACAGCCTATTGGGCAGAAGTAACAGGCGGTATGCGGCTTGAATTATACAAAGGCCTTTATATAGGTTACAATATCAGGGGCCGCTTCCTTATGGATGCCAAGGCACTGAAAGACCTTCCACCCCAATTTATTGCAGGTTACGGTAAAGGCGACAAATCCTCCGTTTTCGATTTCAATCTTTACCTTACATACGGTATAAGATGGCACAGGAATAAAATAACTCCCGAACCAAAAGCAAAAAAGGAATAAATCATGAAAGCCGATTACTGGAATGTATCCAATGAGCAGCTGATCGAAAAAACAGGAAAGGGTACTGCTGACTGGATAAGATCCTCGACAAATTCAAAGCCGCCGAAAAGAAATCAAATGATGTAGTCGGAATGCTGCAAACAGAACACAAAGCACCTCGTTATTGGGCAAGAACATTAACCACACTTTATATTAAGAAGGACGAATAACCATACCTATTATTACCAATTTTATTCCTCATTACCCTCTCTTTCGCAGGGAGTTGGAAAGGCTTAAACTAAAAATCTATGCATGAACGTGCATAGATTTTTAGTTGAGTGCCATCAAAACATTTACCTTGTTTTATTCAGCATGCTGCAACTGCGCAAGTTTAAGCTTCTTTTTTTCGAATTGTGTTAAGGGGTTCAATGGGTTGACGGTACTGCATATATGCGGACACGGCATAGTAGTATCATAGATAAGGCTTTCACCCGTTTTGGGATCTGTCAAAATATCAATGTAAGGATTAATGTCATCTCCTTCTTCAGCAGGTACCATGTATAAATGAACATTACCAGGCCCAACAGGTTTTGTTGCATCAATAACTGCAAAATAGGCTCTTAACCCTACTACTTTTGGTAAATTGGGGTTTGCCAGAATATTTAAGATATCTTGTATAGGGATATACATGGCTTTAATAGTGCCAAGTAGGTTTAAAGTCCTCCAATTAGCTGTTTGTTGTACTGCTACACTCTCGGGCACCGGGTCCATTTCGGGCTGGTCACCCGGAGCAGCTGCAGACTGGACAGCATCTGGGTTCCATAATGTATTTGGAGGAAGCTCAATATATATAATACCATCTTCTATGGTCAGGTAAGGCTGGGTAGTTAAACAATTAATACTTTCCTGGGTAGTTTCGTCAATATAGGAATAGAGTATATAATCTTCAACTAGGGTCATTGAAGGGGTGGGTTGCCTCACCCATATATGCAGCCCCGTTACGCCAAAATACATAGGCATCCAGTAGTCCGATGTAGATGTCCAATCAGCGAATATAGGAAATTGAATGAGATAGCTGCCATCTTCTGGGTTAGCCTCAAATGACAGGCGCGAGATATTTATGGTTCCCAGCCCCTCGCTGTTTGCACCAATTCGCATATTAAAGTAGTCCATGTGTAATGTTTTAAATGTTATACCTACTCTGTTAAAGGCTTTTCGGCTTCCGCCTTTTATTTTTATTGATGACACAAAATAAAGCTACTATTGCAAGCCGGAAAAGAGTAAAAAAGCCTATACTGAAAACACATGTTTTCCCTTACACAATAGGCAAAAATACCTGCTTTATCCGCTGGCATTGTGTGATAATTTTATACGAAAGGGTCAGATTCATAAATATGATAGTTTACTGCAAAAAGTACCAGTCCTGCAGTATTCCTGCATCCCGTTTTTGCAAGTAGCTTATTGCGGTGCCCGTCCACAGTGCGCGCGCTGATGTATAATCTTTCGGCTATTTCCGTGTTCGTCAGTTCCATACATATCAGTTTTAATACTTCCTGCTCTCGTTCGGATAGTTCTATAGGTATATTGTCCACAGATCGCAATTGGTCGTTTTTGGATTTCTGCCTGCTGCGCATAGCTTTCAGCATGTTTTCGTTAATATAGAAGCCTGTTTTGTACACAGTGCGTATAGCCTGCACCACCTCTTCAAAATCGCAATTTTTCAATAAGTAGCCTGCAGCCCCGGCTTCTATCATTTTATTGATAAAACGGTCCTGGTTAAATACTGTGAGCATGATGATCTTTATAGAAGGGTAATCTTTTTGCAGGTTTTTAGTCAATTCTATTCCGTTCATCTCAGGCATATCCATGTCGGCCAGTACTACGTCCGGCAATTTTTTTGCGCTGCTTATCCATTCCAGCAATTCTTTTCCATTCCCCGCACCAGTAAGCACTTCCAGGTCTGCTTCCTCCTTCAGCAAGGCTTCAATACCATTACGGAACAATTGCTGGTCTTCTGCCAGGGCAATCTTTATTTTGTTCATACTGCTATTATTTTATTTAGTTTGTTCAGTGCCAGCCTTATAGTGAAGGTATAACCCGCCCCGGGCGCTGATACTACTTCATACATGGCTCCTATCATGTCCAGCCTGCTTTCTATATTATACAAGCCTATGCCCTGGCCCTTGATGTTTGCCGCATTCACACCCTTGCCATCATCAACGTATTGCAGTGTTACAACCTCATGGTCCTTGCTGATGTTTATTGTCACCTTTTTTGCAGCTGCGTGTTTTATGGTGTTAGTCACGAGTTCCTGTATCACCCTGAAGAGGGACAGGGCCTCTTCAAAAGGCAAGTGTTTCAGGCAAGCATCCGAATGATCGGCAACAAGGATGTCAAGCCCGGAAGATTGGCTTATTTGTGAACAGAATTCTTCAAGGGTATCCTGTAAACCCCATAGTGACAGTCCTGCAGGAGAAAGGCTGTGCGAAATATTTCGCACATCACCTATAATTGCATCTATACTCCCTTTGCATTCTTCCGTCATGGTTTGTAATGTACCTGCATCGGCTTGTTTTATACGGGCAACCATAAACCGGAGTTTGGATAGTGAACTGCCAATATGGTCATGCAGGTCTCTGCTGATGCGTATCCGTTCACTTTCCTGTGATTGTATAGTAGCATACATCAGCTGCCGCCGGTGCTCCAGTTCAGCCTCTTGCTGGGCAGCTTGCTGTTGTAAAAACCTTCTTTGATAACGCATGTACATGAAAATCACCGACGATGCCAGCAGCAGCCCGCCAAACGAACCTAAAAACACCAGGTAAATAATGTTGTCATTTATTTTTTGTACTTCCATATTGCAATAGCAAATAATTGGTATAAGGCCACAACCAATGTGCCGTGTATATTCCACATGACGAACCAGAATTGTGTACCATGTATATTGATGTTTTCAATAATAAAAACGATGAATGATCCTGAGAAATAAAGCAACAAGCCTGAATTGATAAAAAGGATGGTATTGTTCGGGTTTATTTTAGCAGCAATGCTGTCCAGTTTATTTTTGAAATAGCAAATTGCAAGAAAAATAATGATCAGGGCCTCCAGCGATTTAGTATAAGTGTTGAACGTGAAAATATCCTGGAAGTACAGAACATTAATAATACAGGCAACTTCAAAAGCCACTATTATATAAGGAATGGATTTACCTACCCTGGTGCCCTGCAATATCACCTTATAAAATAATCCCAACAAAACCATTTCCAGGCATGTATAAATATGCATTACCGGCATATTGCTGATGCTTTTAAAAGCAAGCACACTGGTTAACAAATTAGTAGCCCCGCTTAGAAAAAGATACCAACTGGCAATTTTCAATTCCAATGAAAGAGCGTGATATTTGGAAACAGCAAATAGTATTGGAATAACTATGGTTAGAGGTACAATAATACCCAGATAAATAAATGTAGCATTCAGTTTTAGCATACCCGATTGCTATAAAAGGTTTTCATGAAAATAATGTCGGAAAAGGAACTATAAAACTACATTTAATTAGTTGGATAACGTAATTAATTGCTATCAATTTTTCGTTAAAAATACAGTTTTATAAGCCGTATTTTACACCGTACATGAATGCTTAAAAAAACACTGTGAGCGGGGTTTAAGCCCAATTCATTTAACTTTCAGATTTATTTCAGCCTTAGCTTGTGCATTTTACATGCC
>CAIYVS010000487.1 GCA_903929655.1 uncultured Bacteroidota bacterium
GAGTATAAAGAAGAGCATAAAGGAGCAACTGCTAAAAAGAACATAAGAAAAAGAGAAAGCGGCAGAGCTAAGGCATAAGACCCTTTCTTTGGCTATGTTGCATGTTGTTGGTATTGCATGGCACATAGCCGCCCTACATACCGAACAACGGCGCAACACAAACAGCGAAAATGCCAGCGCTCAGATTTGACAACTTTTTAAAAGTTGTCAAATCCTGCTAAAAGCCTGCTTATAACTAAAGAGAAATTGCCGCCGAACAATAGTTTTTTTTAATTTTAGAAGACTACATGCAGTTTTCAGACAATGAACTCATTTTTTTCTTATTGCAAGAAATCAACTGAAATATTAATTGTAATTTACATAATCTAAAATATGTCCATGAAATGATATTCTATATCTGTATTGCTATTCTTGCTGGAGGGGTCATTGGTTTTTTCCCTTTTAATCTGATCTTCAAAAAAAATCATGTACCCAAAAATGAATTTGATAAAATTCAAGCTGAGCTATTTTCTCTCAGGGTGGAAAATGCTTCCAGGCTCACAAAAGAAGAATTAGCAAAAGGCTATGTTACAAAAGAACTTTATGATTCGTTAGATAAACGATCACAACAGAAGGAACTGGAGTTAGCAGAAAAGCAAACTGACCTGGCAAATGCTTTAAGGGCAAAAGATGCTGTAGATGCGGCACAAAAGGAAACCATGAGAAGACTGGAAGAACAGCAAAGATTTGTTGAAGATGCTCAAAATAATTTGAAAGATGCATTTGGTGCCCTATCTGCTGCTGCCCTTTCAAAAAATAATGAATCTTTTGTGGTCTTAGCTCAGGCTAAATTAGATGATAAGGTCACTGAAGCAAAAGGGGAGTTTAATAAAAAAGAACAAGCTATAGAAAACCTGGTAAAGCCATTAGAGAAATCCTTGGAAAAAATGGATACAAAGATCCAGGATTTAGAAGACAAACGAATTAGAGCTTACAGTGATGTTTGGAATTATTTAGATCAGATGAAAGTAACAACCGAAAGTTTGAAACAAGAGACTACCAATTTAGTTGGCGCATTAAAAACGAGTCATACAAGAGGTCGTTATGGTGAAATAGCTTTACGTAGATTGGTTGAACATGCCGGTATGTTTGAACATTGTGATTTTGAAGAACAGGTTAGTGTAGAGGATGAAAGTGGTAAATTAAGGCCGGACATGATTATTACTCTGCCTGGTAATAAAATTCTCGTAGTAGATAGTAAAGCTCCACTTTCCTCTTATATGAAAATGTTTGAAACGGATGATGCAGACCAGCAGAGAATATTATTAGGTCAGCATGTAGTTGCTGTGAAAGAACATTTGAAAAAACTCAGTGCAAAAGCCTACTGGAGCCAATTTAAAGATGCACCTGATTTTGTAATTATGTACATTCACATTGAATCATCTTATGGGGTGGCACTACAGGCATGGCCTGAAATGATTGAAGAGGCAATGAAAAATAGAATTATTATTGCTACTCCTACCGTTTTATTATCGATTTTACTGGGTGTTGGTTATAGTTGGAATCAACTTAAAACAATGGAAAATATTGAATCAATCAGAGATGCAGCAGTAGAACTTCATGACCGCTGTGCTGTATTAATAGAGCATATAGTAGGAATTGGTAAAGGCTTAAGCAATACAATTACTCATTATAATAAAACTGTCGGTTCATTGGAAAGTAGTTTCTTACCTCAAGCAAGAAGAATAAATACTTTAAGCCAAGCATACGTAAAGAAGCAGATCCCTGAGCTTACACCAATTGAGATATCAGAACGGACTTTAACTGCGAATGTTTAACAAGAATTCCCCACTACAGCTAAACTTTACCCTCGTAATATATGAGTCTGCTGCATATCATTCATTCTCAAAATTCTTAATTCCGAATATTCCTTTCGGACTGAAACTTCGATCAATTTTGTGCATATCTTCTTTTGTAAATGCCTGCCCTAAATCTTACCTTTGACACGAAATTCAATCATAATATATTGATTTTTTTTGTTCTTTAACATATAGACACTACCATACAGGCAAGTCTTTAAATCAGGGAATCATGCTTCAGACTGATATTCTCTTTAAATCGGCAAGTTTATTTTATAAATAATTGATTTTAAGTACTTTATAAAGATAAAATTTGCCAAAAATCGGCAACAAATTGCCAAAATATGGCAAAAAATCGGCCGAAAATCAGCAACTTTTTGCCAAAAATCAGTAGAAAATGGCAAAATATTATTTGATCCTAACCCATTCAAACATTTCCTGACCATTTCCTTATTTTTACTAAATGCAATCCTTAGCACCGGATATAGACGCGATAGACACGGATAATGTATTCTTTCAAAAAGCATTGACATTTGTAAGGGATACCCATGAAAATATTTTCCTTACTGGTAAGGCTGGTACGGGCAAGACTACTTTTCTGAAATATTTAAAGACGCATATTCATAAAAACTGTGCGGTGGTGGCACCTACGGGTGTGGCGGCTATGAATGCAGGTGGGGAGACCATACACTCTTTTTTGCAATTACCTTTCAGTCCATACGTGCCGGGGAATGTGCCGGGCTTTAGCGCACAGATAGGGCAGGTGGAAACAAAACACTCGCTACTATCCAATATGCGGCTAAGGGCAGACAAGCTAAGCTTGTTGCGCAAGCTGGACTTGCTGATAATTGATGAGGTAAGTATGGTGCGCTGCGATATGGTGGACGCTATAGACCTGGTGCTGCGGCATGTGCGTAAAAGTGTGCAGCCCTTTGGTGGGGTGCAGATGGTTTTGATAGGCGACCTTTTCCAGTTGCCACCTGTGGCCAGGCAGGAAGACTGGGAGATACTTGGAAATTATTATCGTAGCCCCTACTTTTTTGATGCGCAGGTTTTTAAGGAACAATCGCTTTTATATATAGAACTGAAAAAGATCTACCGGCAAAAAGAACAATCCTTTATTGATATACTGAACCGTATCAGAACAGGGCATGTAAATGCTGATGATATCAGTGTGCTGAATAAAAAATACAAACCATCCTTTAGTCCCAAACAAAAAGATGGTTATGTTATTTTATCCACCCATAACCAAACGGTGGATGCGATCAACCAGAGATCACTGGAGCAGTTGAATACACCGCTGCATACTTTTACAGGTGTGGTAGATAAAGATTTCAACACCCGCGATCTGCCTACCGATTTGGAACTACAGTTGAGAACGGGGGCGCAGGTGATGTTTATAAAGAATGATACGCAAACGCCACGACGCTATTATAACGGAAAGATAGGAACGATCGCATCGCTTAGTCATGAGGAAATTATGATCTCATTTCCATCTGATGAGGGTTCCGAACTGTTGAAACTGGAAAAAGAGACCTGGAAGAATGTGCGTTATACGCTTAATAAGGCCAAAGGACAAATAGAGGAAGAAGAGGTAGGCAGTTTTGTGCAATACCCGATACGCCTGGCATGGGCTATAACGGTGCATAAAAGTCAGGGCCTTACACTTAGCAAAGCAATTGTTGACCTTAGCCGTTCCTTTGCCCCTGGACAGGTATATGTGGCTCTGAGCCGCTGTTCTACATTGTCGGGCCTGGTATTGCATACGGAGCTGAATACGGAAAATATTATTGTTGACAAGCGGGTGATGGAATTTGCCAAGTCTGAAATGGATGAAGCACAACTGGATGAACAGCTAAATAAGAGCAAACGCCTCTCTCAGTGGCTGCAATTATGCAAAACGTTTTCATTTACTGAGTTGATTGAGCATATAGAAGAGCTGCAAACCGATATTGTAAAAAGAAAGACGGGACCCAAAGAAGAGAATTCCATACTTGCCGAACGCATTTTGAAGACCTTACTGGAGTGCCAGCTTCACGCAGAGAAATTTCATAAACAGATGTACGCGCTTGTTGTTGGTTTTGAAGATGAAAAACTGGAAGAGCGCATGAAGGCGGCAGGGACTTATTTTTCTGAAAAAGTGCTTGAACCTTGTGTAGAGAAAATATTGGATCATCTTGTGCTGCTTTCTAAATACAGCAAGGTGCTGAAACAGGTGATGCACTGGAGGGAGTACAAAGCCCTGCTGGATAAGAAGGTAAAGGAATTGAAAGAGGTTGGCAATAAGTCTCTGAACGAGGTTACTGCCAGCCACTGAGTTAAAGAAGATAAATGTTTATTTTGAAAGATTAATTCTCCAATGAATGAATGCTGTGGAAGAGTCGTTTCCAACGCATGTCGGTTAACATACCATCACCATAGCTAAGCCATACAAACCATGCTTTGCCCACAATATGGTCATCGGGAACAAAGCCCCAATAACGGGAATCAAGCGAATTGTGGCGATTGTCGCCCATCATCCAGTAATAGTCCATTTTGAAAGTATAGGAATTTGCTTCTTTGCCGTTGATGATGAATTTACCTTTCTGTTCTTCAAGGGTATTGCCCTCATATTTCCTGATAATGTCCCGGTATAAGGCAATATTTTGTGGGCTCAATGCGACGGTAATACCAGCTTTGGGGATAGTTAATGGGCCATAGTTATCCCTGTTCCATTTATAATGGGCGGTATCAAGAGGAAAAACCCATTCTCCGGGTGTGGAAGGAGCTATACCTGCCGGGTCTTTCAGATACAGGTTTACGGATACTACATTGGCAGCTTTTTTTACATCTGCCACTTCGTCATTGGCAAGATTATAAGCATAGGTGCTGCCGTTTATCCTTTGCAGTAATTCTACATTATCGTCTACCGCAGGGGGCAATCCATTTGTCTTAACAATATAATTAAGCTTGCAATGCGGATAAAGGGTATTGGGCTGCCCGTTTATATATACGCGGGCATCCTTTATTTCCAAAACATCTCCCGGCAGGCCAATACATCTTTTGATGAGATTTTCTTTTTTATCTACGGGGCGGCTGACAATGGTGTACCTGCTATTGATGTCATCACGGCCATAAAGACGGCAAGCCTGGTAATAGTCTAAGTCGGGTTGTTCGACAATTGCAGTGTCACCGTCCGGACCGTTGAATACCACTACGTCATTGCGTTCCACATGGCCGAAACCGGGAAGACGGTGATACTTCCATTGTACGGCCTCGGAATAAGATTTGCCTCCTGTTATGGGCATAGTATTATGTACTAATGGCACGGCGAGCGGGGTCATCGGTATGCGTGGGCCATAAGCCATTTTGTTTACGAACAGGTAATCATGTATCAGCATAGTGCCTTCCATGGAACCTGATGGTATGGTATAGGCCTCGCAGGAGAATGTGCGGATCCGTGAGGCATCAACGTTACATCCCATTGCGTGGTCATTGCGCTGAATACTTTTAGTGATGTCCAGTTTTCCGGCCAGCATTCGGTATCGGTGGGCTCATCTATATCCAGC
>CAIYVS010000488.1 GCA_903929655.1 uncultured Bacteroidota bacterium
CAGGGTAAAGGAAAATTTAAGTAAAACGAAAAGCAAAAAAATAATCAATCTTAAAAACTAAAGTTTATGCAAAAGATAGTACCATTCTTATGGTTTGATGATAATTTAGAAGAAGCAGTACATTTCTATACTTCTATCTTTAAAAATGCAAGTATTACGGATGTCCGACGAATGGGTGGCAAAGTATTCACAGCTACATTTCAAATTGGTGGCCGGGAGTTTTACGCCCTCAATGGAGGCCCACTATTTACCTTCACTCCAGCGATTTCATTTTTTGTGAATTGCGAGACACAGCAGGATATAGACGAACTATGGAAAAACTTAAGCGATGGCGGAATGGTTTTTATGCCTCTGAATAAGTATCCGTTCAGTGAAAAATTCGGGTGGGTACAGGATAAATTTGGTGTTTCATGGCAATTGAACCTCACTGGTACCCAACAAAAGGTCAGCCCGTTTTTACTGTTTGTGAAAGACCAGCACGGAAAAGCTGAAGAAGCCATAAAGTTTTATATGTCTTTATTTAAGAATTCTGAAATTCTGAAAATGGAACGTTTTGGGCCGGGAGAAACAGGAGCGGAGGGAACAATTAAACATGCTGTATTTTCATTGGAGGGGCAGGAGTTTATGGCAATGGACAGTAACATGGACCATAATTTTACATTCTCACTTGCCACATCTTTTTTCGTTAATTGTAATACACAGGAAGAAGTAGATTATTTCTGGGAGCAATTTTTAGTTGGTGGTGAGGAAAGCAAGTGTGGCTGGCTTAAAGACAAATATGGTGTATCATGGCAGATCATTCCTACAACTTTAGGAAAGCTGCTTGGCGACCCTGATCCTGTAAAATCGCAGAAGGTAATGCAGGCTATGCTGAAAATGTCAAAAATTATTGTAAAGGATTTAGAACAGGCATATAATCAATAAAAAAACTCTAACCATATAACGAACTCACTCCATGTCGTTCCAGGCTTATATAGATAACATAAAAACCAAGACAGGTAAAACTCCTGATGATTTTAAGAAGCTTGCCGGGAAAAAAGGCTTATTAGAACCGGGTGTGAAAGCCGGGCAAATTGTTAGCTGGCTGAAGGAAGATTTTGGTCTCGGGCATGGCCATGCTATGGCGATCTATGCAGTATTTAAAGGGATCAAGCAAGCTCAGGCGGGTAAAGAAGATGAGATAAAAAAAACAAAGAAAGAGGCCGGTAAACAAGCAGGTTCTTCTTTATAACATACTGTGCGCTTCCTTTACATAATATTGAGTCTTAATTAAGTTATGATTAAGACTTTAAAAAATATTACATAATATTTTGAGAAACCAAAAGGTTTCATTTAAATTTGCAACCAAAAGGTTTCATTTATAATTTTTTATTTGTTCATCCTAAAAAACATAATAATGGCAGCAATCAATCCTTATTTAAATTTTAACGGCAACACAGAAGAAGCCTTTAATTTCTACAAATCAGTATTCGGCGGAGCGTTCTCCATGTTTCAGCGATTTAAAGATACTCCTCACGGAGCCAATATGTCTGCAGAAGACCAGGAAAAAATTATGCATGTTTCTTTACCAATTGGGAAAGGAACTGTGCTAATGGCTACTGATGTATTAGAATCGCTTGGGCAAGCTAAGGTAGGAGGAGACAATTTTTCTATAGCTATTGACCCGGAAAGCGAAGATGAGGCTGATAAGCTTTTTGCAGGTCTATCAGACGGAGCCAACATTATTATGCCACTTGGCGATATGTTTTGGGGTGCTTATTTCGGAATGCTGATAGATAAGTTTGGAATTAAATGGATGGTGAATTATTCTCCTAAACAAAGTAAGTAAGTTATTTATGTTGCATTTACGATACAGTGATAGCATTTTGTAAAATGTTTTAAGATAATTTATATTATGAGAAGAGATGTGTTCCAGGCAATAGCAGACCCAACGAGACGAGAGATATTGAATATGCTGGCCCACCAGTCGCTGAATGTTAACTCAGTTACTGAAAACTTTGCTGTAAGCCGTACTGCTATCTACAAGCATATCAAAATATTGACTGAATGCGGGCTGATAGATATGAAACAGCAAGGGCGTGAAAGATATTGTGAGGCACACATGGAGAAGCTTAGCGAGGTGTCGGACTGGATAGGCCAATATAAAGAAATGTGGGAAAGAAGGTTTGACAGGCTGGATAAATACCTGGAAGAATTGCAATCTAAATCAGCAACTAAAAATAAAAAACATGGCAGAAAAAAATAAGACTCATAATGATACAGCCGATAGGGAACTCGCTATATCCCGACTGTTGAATGCTCCAGTTAAATTAGTTTGGGAAGTTTTTACAAACCCGGAACACATTGCTAAATGGTGGGGGCCAAATGGATTTACGAATACCATCAGTAAAATGGATATGATGCCAGGTGGTGAGTGGCATCTTGTGATGCATGGGCCGGATGGAACAGATTATAAAAACAAAAGCATATTTAAAGAAATAATTCCGCATAAGAAAATAGTCTTTCAGCACATTGCGCCCAACTTTATTGCTACTATTGATTTTGAAGAACGTGGGGAGCAAACATCTCTCAACTGGCACATGCTTTTTGAAACTGCTGAGGAATTTATACAGGTAGTGAAAACATTTAAAGCAGGCGAAGGTCTGAAACAGAATATTGAGAAACTGGAAAAATACTTGTCCGATGTGCCTGCAGATGACGAAATAGCATTTAGCCGTGTATTTAATGCCCCTGTAGAACTGGTTTACAAAGTATGGTCAGAAGCTGAACATCTTGCTAAATGGTGGGGCCCTGCAGGAATGAAAATGAATGTTGCCTCCTTAGATTTCCGGCCCGGTGGGACATTTCATTACAGTATGCTTAGCCCAGATGGGCATGAAATGTGGGGGAAATTTGTTTACAAAGAAATAGTAGCTCCAACGCGTATAGTATTTGTCAATTCATTTTCTGATAAAGAAGCGAATACAACACGCGCACCTTTTAACCCTAAATGGCCGCTGGAGGTGCTGAATGTTTTAACATTGAGTGATGAGGGTGGAATGACCAGGCTTTTGATGACAGGAAAACCAATTAATGCTACGGAAGAAGAACACAAGTTGTTCATTGAGATGCGTAGCAGTCTGCAACAAGGTTTTGGTGGAACTTTCGACCAGTTGAAAAAATACCTCACAGATATTGTAAAATAATTTTTAAAATAATCCTGTATTATGACCAACACAGATAGTACAAAAGAACTAACACTTACCCGCATTTTTAATGCGCCCCGCGAACTTGTTTGGCAAGCCTGGACCGAGCAAAGACACATAGTTGCCTGGTGGGCGCCTAAGGGTTTTACAAACCCTGTATGTGAATGGAACGCAAAACCCGGTGATAACATCCTTATTCACATGCAAGCTCCTGATGGGACTATATATCCTATGGATGGGTCATTCACAGAATTGATAAAACCGGAAAAGATTGTGTTTAAAACTGCTGCTTTAGACAAAGAAGGTAAAAGACTTTTTGAGCAGATCAATACAGTTACTTTAACTGAACAAGGAGAGAACACAAAACTTACCTTGCATGTTAGCTTCTCAAAAATTAAACCCGAGGCAGAACATTATCTTGATGGTGCACCAACAGGCTGGGCACAGAGTTTAGACAAGTTGGCAGAATTATTGAAAAAAATCTCGTAAATTTTTAAAAAAAACTCATGAAAAAGACAAACACAATTTATTGGATCATCACTGGGCTCTTCCTGGCATTTATGCTCTTTGCAGGTATTTCTGAGCTCCTTCCACCTAAAGAAGGACAAGATATTATGGCTATGCTAGGTTATCCTAAATACCTGACTCCTTTTCTCGCTGTGACAAAATTTCTTGGCGTAATTGCTATTCTTATTCCGGGCTTTCCAAGAATTAAAGAATGGGCTTATGCAGGTTTTGCAATTGACCTGATCGGGGCAAGCTATTCAATGATAGCAGCCGGGCAAATGAACGCAGGGGGAATGATCTTTATGTTGGTACTGCTTGCATTTTTAGCCATTTCTTACATTTACCATCATAAAAGATTAAATGGAACTAATATAGTTTCATAATGAAAAAGTATTCATTAAATGGTAGAAGTATTTAAAACGAATGTTCGTGAATCAGCAGAGGCTAATGATCTTGTCCGACTGCTGATTCAGCATTTTCCCGGCAGCAGGGTGAATTTCGACCTGGAGGATTGCGACAGCGTATTGAGAATTGAAGGTGGAAATATAGCAGCGGCCAAAGTGATGATGCTGGTAAATGCCAATGGTTTTGCATGTAATGTCCTGGAATAAATACATGTTCCTCAGAAAAGAGCTTATTTTTCTTTTTCCACAGCGAGGACGGCTCTTAAATTAAGATCATGTGCAGCTCTTAATACTCTGACAATATTATCTGCAGTAGCCTGTTTGTGTGCATTAATCACAACTGTAGGCTCTGCATCCTGCGATTTGCTGACAACACGCATGATGTTTGATTGTAAAGAGTCAGGGTTTGAAGGTGTAGTGCCTACAAAGAATTGTTGTTTTTCATCGATAGAAACTACTACGGTTTGCCGCGCTTTTGTATCGCTGCTGGCTTTAGGTATGGAAAGTTTTACGACATTAGGGTTAGCAAGGGTAGAGATAATAAGGAAAAAGAGCAGTAAAATAAATAGAATATCATTTAGTGCAGAAGTATGTGCCTGC